>JBLNGJ010000429.1:0-8554 GCA_050264675.1 Micromonosporaceae bacterium | reverse complement strand
ACCGACTCATCGGACGGGCCGCAGCTGCGCGTCAACTACAACCGCAACCTGTTCCATACCGCCACCGGCCAGCTGGTGGCCGACGCTTTTACGACGGTGCTGCGCTGCCTCCGCGACGATCCCCACCGGATCATCGCCGACACGGAGATCATGTCGCCGGCCGATCTGGCCCTCGTGACCACGATCTGGCCGGACGGCGGGCCGGTCGCCGACCCGGACGCGACCGCCCTCGCCCAGCTCTGGGCGGCCTGCGCCGGCGATTCGGTCGTTGCCACCGGCCCGGACACCGCTCTGACCGGTACCGAGGTGCGGGAGCTGGCCCGCCGCATCACCGCGGCCGTGCGCGGGCAGGGCGTCGGCGTGGCCGACCGCGTCGCCATCCTGCTGCCCCGCGGGGCCCGGCTGCTGCCGGCCATCCTCGGCATCTGGTCCGCCGGCGCGTCCTATGTGCCGCTCGACCCGATCTATCCGGCCCAGCGGCTGGCCCTGATGCTGGCGGACGCGGGCGTGACCGCGATCGTGGTCGACCGCAGCGTCGAGGGTGCACCGGACCCGCCGCCCACCGCCGTGCCAGTACCGGTGATCGATCTGGCCACATTGGACACTGCCACGCCGGCCGAGCCCGTGCTCGACCTGCCCCCATCGGCCGCCGCCGTGACCATCTTCACGTCGGGATCGACCGGCCGGCCCAAGGCGGTCACGGTGACCCAGGGCGGCATCGCCACAGTGCTGGGGGCCGTGCAGCCGATGTTCGCACTCGGGGCGCAGGACCGCCTCGTCGCCGTGTCGACCTTCGCGTTCGACATCGCCCTGGTCGAGTTGCTCGCGCCGGTGTTGGCCGGCGGGTGCGTCGTGATCGCCGACGCCGAGCAGGTGAAGGACGCGACGCGGCTTCGTGACCTGCTGGCGACGAGCGGTGCCACCGCGCTGCAGGCGACGCCGGCCGGATGGCGGATGCTCCTCGACGCCGGTGGAGTTCCGGACGGGGTGAAGCTGCGGATTACTGCCGGCGAGCCGCTGCCCAGGGATCTCGCCGATGCGATTGGCGCTGGCGCCGGAGTCCGCGTGTGGAACCTGTACGGCCCGACCGAGACCACGATCTACTCCGGCGGCGACGCTGTCGCCCATTCGCCGGCGCCGATCGAGATCGGGTCGATCATCGCGGGGACGCGGTTGTACGTGCTCGACCCCCGGCTGCGGCCGGTCCCACCCGGCGTCTTCGGGGAGATCTACGTCGGTGGGGCGGGGGTGGCCCAGGGCTACCACGGTTCGCCCGGCCAGACCGCGGCCCGGTTCCTGCCCGACCCGCAACGGCCCGGCGCGCGTCTCTACCGCACCGGCGATGTCGGCCGGTGGCGCCGGTCGGGGCGCATCGAACTGGCCGGCCGCGCCGACCGGCAGATCAAGATCCGCGGCTATCGGATCGAAAGCGGCGAGGTTGAAGCGGCGCTGCGCAGCCACGACGACATTGCCCAGGCCGTCGTTTCGGTCCGCGGCGCCGGCCACGACGTGCGGCTCGTCGGTTACCTCGTCACCCAGTCCGGTGCCGACCACGCGCCCGCCGGGCTGCATGAGCACCTGCGAGCGGTGCTTCCGGATTACATGGTGCCGGCCGCGTTCGTGGTGCTGCCCGCGCTACCCCTCACCGGCAGCGGGAAGATTGATCATCGGGCCTTGCCGGAGCCGGACTGGGGCGGCGTGGCCGCCGGTCAGGTTTCCGCGGCGCCACAGACGCCGACCGAGTCGCAGCTCGCGGCGATCTTCGCCGAACTGCTCAAGCTGCCGGCACCCGTCGGCGTGCGGGACAACTTCTTCGCCCTCGGCGGCCACTCGCTCACCGCGACCCGGCTGATGGCGCGTGTGCGGGCCGTCTACGGCGTCGACCTGCCCATCCACACCTTCTTTGCCGATCCGACGGTGGCCGGCCTGGCCGCCGTGCTGACCGCCGGCGCGGCCGACCCGCCCGGCCCCACCCGGCGACCGGCGCGCTCCGCTGGTGGTGGCGCGGCGGCCGGCGATGACCCGCGGCTGCTCGTGCCCGCCGACGGGAGGTAGGTCGGCCATGCGCTTCCCGGTTTCGTTCTCGCAGCAGCGGCTATGGTTCCTCGATCAGCTCGAGCCCGGCGAAGCGACCTACAACATGCCATACGCGATGTGGCTCGACGGTCCGCTCGACGCGCCGGCGCTGCAACGGGCGATGGACGCCGTCGTTGCGCGCCACGCCGTGCTGCGGACGAGCATCGTCGCCTTCGACGGCGTGCCCGAGCAGGTCGTCGCCGACACCGGCACCGTGGCGATCGAGCGGCTCGAACTCCCGGGGACGCTTGACGACGACGAGCGCACCCGGCAGGCCGAGTCGATCGCGGTCGACCGCGGGCGAGCGCCGTTCGACCTGGCCGCCGGGCCGCTGATCCGGGCCACCCTGATCGACGCCGGTACCGACCGGCACCTGTTCTTGCTGGTGGTGCATCACATCATCAGCGACGGCGTGTCCATGCAGATCCTGATCGACGAGCTGTCGGCCGTCTATCGGGCCGAGACGACCGGCGCGCCCGCATCATTGACTCCCTTGTGGATGGAGTATGGCGACTATGCCGTGTGGCAGCACGACCGACTGCGCGGTGAGGAGCTGGACCGACAGCTGGGTTACTGGCGCGAGCAGCTCGATGGTGCCCCGCAGGTCCTCACCCTGCCCGCCGACCGGCCCCGGCCAGCCCACCAGTCCTCCCGGGGCGCGACCGCACTCACCCGGCTCGACGCCGAGGCGACCAAGCGGCTGGCCGCGGTGGCCCATGGCGAAAACGCCACTATGTTCATGGTGTTTCTCACCGGCTTCGCGGCCGTGCTTTCGCGCTACGCGCGCCAGACCGACCTCGTGATCGGGACCCAGGTGGCCGGACGCACCCACACCGAGCTGGACCCGATCATGGGCCTGTTCACCAACACCGTCCTGTTGCGGCTGTCGCTGGCCGGCGACCCGACCTTTGCCGAGCTGCTGGCCCGCGTCCGGGACACCACAGTGGACGCGATGTCGCACCAGCAGCTGCCCTTCGAGAAGCTCGTCGAGCACTTCGCACCCGACCGCACGCTCGCCTACGCACCGCTCATCCAGGTCCAGTACCTGCACGCTCGGACGCCACCGGCCGTGGATCTTCCCGGAATCACCGCGAGCACCAGGGAACTGGCGACCGGGACCGCCAAACTCGACCTCACGATGTACGCCGTCCTCTTGGACGACCAAGGCGCCCGGCTGGGGCTGGAGTACAGCACGGACCTGTTCGGCCCGGCCTGGGCCGACCGGTTCCTGGGCTGCGTGGCGCACCTGCTCACGCACGCGGCCGACGCTCCCGACACGGCGGTGGCTGACCTGCCGATGCTCTCGGCGGCCGAGCGTGACGCATTGATCTTCGGGCGCAACCGTCGCAAGCTTCCGGCCGGCGGCGAGGACACTGTGGACGTCCGGGGTCTGCTCCAGGCCTCGACGTCCCGGGTGATCGATGGCGACGAGACCCTGCCGATGAGCCAGGTGTGCGACCGCGCCGCCCGCTTCGCCCGAATCCTGGCCGACCACGGTGTGGGTCCCGACTCACTGGTCGGGCTGTGCGTGGAGCGCGGCGTTGGCATGGTGACCGCGCTGCTCGCCGTGTGGTGGGCCGGCGGGGCCTACGTGCCGCTGGATCCGGGCTACCCGCCGGCGCGGCTGACCGCGATGGTGCGCGGCGCCGGCCTGGGCATCGTCATCGCCGACTCCGCGCACCGCGATCTCGCCCGGTCGGTGGCCACCGATGCGACCGTGCTCGGCGTCGATGACCCGGTGATGACCGTCGGGTCGCCACTACACCCCGTGCCGGTGCCTGCCTCCGCCCTGGCCTACGTCCTGTTCACCTCTGGCTCGACCGGACAGCCCAAGGGTGTCGGCGTCGAGCACCGAGCCGTGGCGAACCTGCTCGCGTCGTTACGGCACACGCTCGGACTCGGCCCGGACGACCGTTTCGTCGCGGTCACCACGCTCTCGTTCGATATCGCCCTCGTCGAACTCCTGCTGCCGTTGACCGTCGGCGCCGACCTGGTGATCGCGACCGCCGAGGAGGCCCGCGAACCAGACCGGCTTCGGTCACTGATCGAACGAACAGCGGCGACCGCGATGCAGGGCACACCGCAGACCTGGCGCCTGCTGGATTCGGCCGGTGGGGTGCCCGCTGGCGTGCGGCTGCGGCTCTGCGGCGGCGAGGCCCTCCCCGCCGACCTCGCCGAACGGCTGATGGCGCCGGGGGTCGCCTTGTGGAACCTCTACGGTCCGACCGAGACAACGGTGTACTCGGCCGGCGGCGTGGTCACCAGCGCGGCGCGGGCGGCCGACATCGGGCCGCCGATCGATCACACCCGCGTCTATGTGTTGGACGAGCGCCTGACGCCGGTGCCGGTCGGCGTGGTCGGCGAGGTGTTCCTGGCCGGCCGGGGGGTGGCCCGTGGCTATCACGGCCGGGCGCAGCTCACCGCCCGGGCGTTCCGGCCGGACCCGTGGAGCGACGAGCCGGGGGCGCGCATGTACCGCACCGGCGACCTTGGCCGGTGGCGGGAGGGCGCCGGTCTCGAGTTGATCGGCCGCAACGACCACCAGGTGAAGATCCGCGGCTTCCGGATCGAGTGCGGCGAGATCGAGGCCGTGCTGCGGGCACATCGCGACGTGCGCCAAGCGGTCGTCGTCACCGCCGATCGGGCCGGTGAGCCGGCACTCGTCGCCTACGTCGTGCCCCGTCGGGGCAGCGCGGTGGCGCAGCCCGGCGCCGACGTGCTGGACGAGCTGCGGCCGCACCTGCGCGCCGCGCTCCCCGAGTACATGATCCCGGTGGTGGCGGTCGCGTTGCCGGCGCTGCCGCTGACCCCGAACGCCAAGGTTGACCGCACGGCGCTGCCCGCACCGCAATGGGTTGTCTCATCTGACGGCGTCGACCACGTCGAGCCCCGCAACCCGGTTGAGGCGACCCTCGCCCGGATCTGGACCGACCTCCTCGCCGCCGGGGCCCCGATCGGCGTGCACGACAACCTCTTCGCCCTCGGCGGCCACTCGCTCACCGCCACCCGATTCGTCGCCCGGGTGGCCGACACCTACGGGGTGAGCCTGCCGGTACATCAGGTCTTCGTCGGCCCGACCATCGCGGAGCTGGCCGAGGTCATCTCCGCCGATCCGGGCTTCGGGAAGGCCGCGGATGAGTCCCGCCATGCCGAGCTTGACGCGCTCAGCGACGACGAGCTCGATGCGCTGCTGCGGGCGGCGCTCGCCCAACGCAACCGTCGCCAAGCGCTCGCCGGTGGCTCCGACTCCTCAGCCGGCTGATCCGAGTGGATGCGTCATGACTCGAACCGGGCGCCGAGTTGGAGCGCCTTGCCGAACCTGTCGCTGAGCGCCCACAGGCCGACGATCCGTTCGTCGCGGACGACGAAGAAGTGCACACCGTCCCAACTGACCGTGACCCCGGTCGGCGCGACCGGACCCCACGCCCCGATGTGCCGCGCCGTGGCCCGCCAGCGCAGCGCGACCTGTTCGCCGTCGCTGACCAACGTGACGATCTCGTACGAGCCGTCGGCCCATGTCGCCGCGTCCTCGACGTGCCACGCCCGCAGACCGTCCACGGAGTCCGTTCGACCGCCGTGGTCGAACGTCGACGCGTAGAACTGGTCCAGTTCCTCGGTGTGGCCACCATTCCACACCCGCTCCACCAACTCGCGCACTACTGACTCGGCCGACATGTCGCGACGGTATCGGAGTAGGGCGCCGCCGTCCTCCGTCGCCTAAGGCCGCTAGCGGCATTCGACCGAAATCATGGCTTGGCGGCGTTTGTCAGGGTGTCGACCCCTCATGATTTCCGGCCGCCTGATTGTGATGGTTGCCCGGCCGCGACCATTCACAGACCAGCCAAAGGTCTTAACGACACGGGGGTTGCCGGCCGCTAGGCTCTCGACTGCCCAAGCGGGCAGAAAGGCCAGCCGGGTCCGCGGCCCGAGGATCGGAGCGGCGATGAAAGCTATCAGAAAACGTTTCTTCATCGAAGTCGTGGTCGGCGGCGCGGCCGGCATTCTCGCCATCGTGACCACGTTTTCCCGGGAGTGGATCGAGGAGCTGACCGGCTTCGAACCCGACCAGGGCAACGGTTCGGCGGAGTGGCTCATCGTCGTCGGGTTGCTCCTGGTGGCGGTGGCCTCGAGCGGGCTCGCCCGCATTGAATGGCGCCGCACAATCCCACGACCCGGTTATACTGAACCGGCTCAATAAGGAGCGAATAGATGGCCAGGCCACTGCGATTTCGATTCTGGCTTGAAATCACCGCCGCCATCGCCGCGGTCGGCTTATCGATCGTCAGTTTGACGTGGCCGCGATGGCCCGAGGATAGATTGGGTCTCACCGTCGAGTGGTCCGGCTGGCCGGACTGGACCGCCGCCGCCGTGCTTCTGCTCGTGGCCGTCGCTCTGCTCGTCGCCGCCTGGCTCGAATGGCGGGGCTCTTCACGCCGTTCGTCGGCACCTGGTGGCCGCATCGGCCACGGCTCGATGGTGCCTCCGGACGGGACGACCACCGGTCAGGCTGGGCGCGAGGTATTCACCTCGCGCCGCAAGGCGTACGACCCGGTCGAATGGTCCAGGGCCAACGTCCACAAGCGACAGATGCCGACGTTTGCCCCCTTCGAGCTGCACCTGGACCGCGGCGAAGAGGCGTTGATCCAGGCGGCCACGGCCCCCGTGTTCCTCCCCCGACCTCCTGGGGATCGAGCCGGCAAGCAAGACTCCCGCACGCCGCCGGTCACCATGACCGAGGTCGCCAACCCGGCGCCCGGGGCGAGCTTGGGCTACGCCGGGCCGGTGGTCAAGCTCGCCGCCGCCGAGCCGTTCTTCCTCGGTGTGGTCATCTTTCCCTTGATGGCTCAGGCGGCGCCACCGGTGGTGGCGGAGACGATTCGCGTGTTCCGGTGGCGCGACGAAAGCTCGAGCTTCGAACTGGTCGAGCCGAGCGGCGTGACCGACCGCTACGCGTGGGCCCGCGTCTCATCGCCGGGCATCTACACACTCATCGGTCTGCCGGCCGACCCGTTCAAGCAGGTGCTGGTTCGGGTGACCTCGGCCCTGGCGCCCACGCTGGTCGGGATGAGCGAGCACGACCGGGCCGAGTTCCTCAGCTCGGTCGGCCGGACGCTCGCCAACCGGCAGTGGTTCACCTCGTTCGACCGACCGACCATGCAGGCGATGTTCCTCGATGGATGGTTGCCACCACCGGGGTTCGGTTTCGACGACCTGCCCGACGGCCCGGCCGGCCGACCCGGCGGCGGGCGCCTTCCGGGTGGTCTCCCCGACGGCGGCCTTCCCGACGGCTGGGACCCGGCCGGCTGGGACCCGGACGACGACATCTGTCCCCGGATGCCGTGGCTGGGGTGGCCGGAACGCTGGCTCGTGCCGATCGTGGACTGGCACGGCCCGGTCCGGCTCTACGACCCGGGCTGGGTTCACCAGGGCCCGATCAACGTCCCCGGCCATTCCACCGAGGTTCAGGTCGATCCGAGCGACCACCGGCGGATCTACACGGCCACCGCGAACGGCGGGTTGTGGGTGCTCGATGACGTCACGCGCTACCCGGCGGGATCGAGGTGGCGCCCGCTGACCGACCTCAACGAGAATCTCAACCTGCAGTGCCTCGCGATCGCGCCGTCGGATCCATTGGTGCTCTATTACGCCGACGGCGCCAGCCGCTTGTTCCGCTCGGCCGATCGCGGCGGCTCCTGGGCCCGCACCCGCGACGCCACGTTCGGCTTGGCCAACCGGATCCTGGTCGACCCGACCAACGCCGACACCGTCTACCTCGCGGCCGAGGACGGCTTTTTCCGCTCGTTCAACGCCGGGCGCGACTGGGACACGCTCTACACCGGTGCGGTGACCGACGCCGTCATGGACCACCAGGATGCCCGGACGATCTATCTCGGCGTCCGCACCATCGGGGTGGTCAAGACGACAACCGCGGGCGCCGGGACCCGTCCCTGGTCGACGGTGTTCGACTGGAGCAACGCCTCGACGCCCACCGGAACCGAGATCCGCCTGGCGTTGGGCCGCCAGCGAACGGCGGCGACCCGCACCGTGGTGGCGCGCCTGGACCAGGAAGTGTTCGTCAACCAGAACGGCGGTGTCGCGACCACCGGCGCGGCCGGGTGGTCATCGAAGGGCAAGGTCGGCGGTGACGGCTACGGCTGGTGGTGCTTCGCGCTCGGGGTGAGTCCGCACGACGATCGGATCATTCTCGCCGGCTCCCAGGACCTCTATCGCACCGCGACGGGCGGCGCGCCATGGACCAAGGTGGGTGGCTACTACACCGCCGTCCACCCCGACTTCTGGGACGTCACCTTCGATCCCGACCAGGTCGGTGTCGTGTACTGCGCCAACGATGGTGGCGTCTACCGGTCGACCGACAGCGGAGCCACCTGGGAGTATCTCGAGAACCGCCTGAGCACGGCGCAGCTCTACGCGACCGGCGTGAACGGCAACCGGGCGGTCAGCGGCATGTACCACCAGG
>JBLNGJ010000428.1:0-15395 GCA_050264675.1 Micromonosporaceae bacterium | reverse complement strand
CCAGGCCGGCCGCGGCCGCGTTCTCGCGCAGGATGGATAACCCCACGGCGTGGAACGTGCCGACCGTCACCTGCTCGGCGGCCTCGGCCAGCAGCTCCTGCAGCCGGCTGCGCAGCTCCTCCGCAGCCCGGCGGGTGAACGTGATGGCCAGGCAGCGCTGCGGCACGACGCCCAGCTCGGCGCAGAGGTAGGCGATGCGGTGGGTCAACGCCCGGGTCTTGCCGGTGCCCGGGCCGGCCACCACCAGCAGCGCGCCGGCCGGGGCGGACGCGGCCACCCGCTGCAGCGAGTCCAGCCGATCCAGCAGCCCGGTGCCGACCTCCTCCAGGCCGGCGAGCATCGGCTCCCACGGTTCGTGGGGTGAGGGTGGTGGGGCCAGCGGCGGCTCGGGCGCTCGGGCCGGCTGGCGGCGCCGCCGGGCCGGGCTCTTGGTTGCGCCGGTCGCCGTGGCCGCAGTGTTCGCGCCGGCCGGCTCGGCGCCAGCCCGGGCCTTACCGGTTGGCTTCGCGCCGACGGCCGGAACCGTCCGGGCCGGTGTGGCCAGCTCGAAGAGCGTCGCCTCGCCCGACCGGTCCAGCTCGCCCGGGCCGAAGAGGCTGATCACCCCGTACTCGCCGTCGTAGCCCGGCACCCGGCGGACCTCGCCACGGCGCAGCCGCCCGATCGCCTCGGCCAGCCGGTCGCCGCCGACCCGGGCCACCTCGTCCAGCGGCGCGGCGGTGAGCACGTGCAGCTCCGGCCCGAGCGCGGCGACGAGTGTGTCCACTTTGGTCTGCACGCTGCGGCTGCGCGCACCGACCCGGTGCACCTCGCCCACCACCTGGTGCAGCTGGATGAGGTGGGTGACCGTGGGCCGGCCCGGCGGGGTGTGATCGACCGGCCGGTCGGCGAGCTCGGCCACCCGGTGCAGCACCCCGATGGTGAGCGGCTTGCCGCACTCCGGGCAGGCGTCTGAACCCGGCTCCGCGGCGGTCTGGCCCGGCCGCACAGCCCCGCCCGGCGTCACAGCCTCGCCCGGCATCACGGTCACGCCACAGGCGCGGTGCCCGTCCGCGTGGTACTTGCCCTCCTCGGGGAAGAACTCCACCGTGCCGGTGAGCCCGTCACCGGTCTCCAGCGCCCGGCGTACCGCGGCGTAGTCGAGCTCGGCGTGCAGCAGCGTGGCCTCGCGGGCCAACGCCGGCGGAGAGTGCGCGTCGGAGTTGGACACCAGCTGGTAGCGGTCGAGCTCGGCGACCCGCCAGTTCATCTGCGGGTCAGAGCTCAGTCCGGTCTCCACCGCCTTGATGTGCCCGGCCAGGTCGGCGTAGCACTCGGCGATGGTGTCAAAGCCCGACTTCGAGCCGAGCGCGGAGAACCACGGCGTCCAGATGTGGGCCGGCACAAGGAACCCGTCGGGGCTCGTCTCGAGCACGATCTCCAGCAAGTCGCGCGAGTCGAGCCCGAGGATCGGCCGCCCGTCCGAGCCGAGGTTGCCGCCCAGACCGCCCGGTCCGTGCCCCAGCCGCCCGTTGAATCGGGCCACCGCGTCCAGGTCGGGCAGGTAGACGAGGTGGTGGACCTTGCGGGTACGCCCGTCCCGCTTGTAGATCGTGGAGATCTCGACCGAGAGCAGGAAGCGCACCGGCGCGTGCAGGTTCGGCGGCAGCCGGCGGGCTACCCGCTCCTCGCGCTCCGGGCTGAGCCGGAACAGGCCCGGCTCGGCCGGACGCAGACCTTCGCGCAGGTGGTCATACCAGGCCGGGTGGGTGAAGTCGCCGGTGCCCAGCAGCGTGATGCCCTTGCGCTGGGCCCACCAGGCAAGGTTGTCCAGCTCAAGGTCCCGGCTGCAGGCCCGGGAATACCTGGAGTGGATGTGCAGGTCGGCGACCCAGCTCCGGGGGGGCACCCCGGCAGGCTACGCCGCGCGCAGCCGGACGAGGGTGACGTCGGGCGGCGCGCCGACCCGCACCGGCGGTCCCCAGAACCCGGCGCCGTTGGTCACGTAGACCGGCATACCGTCGACCTGCCCGAGCCCGCTCACCACGGGCTGCTGGGCGAGCCGGACGACCAGGTTGAACGGGACCATCTGACCGCCGTGGGTGTGTCCGGACAACTGCAGGTCAACCCCCTGCCGGGCCGCGTCGTGCGCCTGGATCGGCTGGTGGGCCAGGAGCACCACCGGCCGCGCCGGGTCCCGCCCGGCCAGGGCCTGGCCCAGATCCGACCCGTCGCCGAAGGATCCACCGGTGATGTCGTTCACGCCGGCCAGGTCGAGGCCGCCGGGCAGCTCCACCCGCTCGTTGCGCAGTGGACGAAGGCCCAGCCGGGCAACCTCCTCCACCCACTCCTGGAAACCGGAGTAGTACTCGTGGTTGCCGGTGACGAAGTAGGCGCCGTGCCGGCTACGCAGCTGCCGCAGCGGCTCGGCCGCGACGCCCAGCTGGGCGACCGAACCGTCGACCAGGTCACCGACGACCGCGACCAGGTCGGCATCGAGCCCGTTGATCGCCTCGACGATCCGCTGGGTGTGGCCCCGGCCGCGCAGCGGACCCAGATGGATGTCGGCAACCAGCGCGATGCGCATCCCGTCGGCCCCGCGGGAGAGCTTGGCCAGTGGGATGTCGACCCGGCGCAGCCGCGGCGGTCCCATCGCGACGGCGACGCCCGAGCCGACGATCGCGGCCGAGGCCACGCCGGCGGTCACCGCCACCGTCCGGGCCAGGAAGAGACGGCGGGAGGTCCTGGACGGTGAGTCGGGCTCGGCTGATCCGATTGGTTGGGCCGGCCCGCTTGGTTGGGCCGGCCCGCTTGGTTGGGCCGGCCCGGTTGGTTCGACCAATCCGGTCGGTTCGACCGGCCCGGCCGGTTCAGCTGGCCCGGCGGCACCGGCGCCGACCAGAACGGGGGTACGCTCGGCCGCCGCGGTCCGGTCGAGCCGCACCCGGACGATCAACGCCGGCAGCTCCAGCGCCGCGAGCGTAAGCAGCAGGTAGAACATCACCGCGAGCCACAGATACGCCGGCCAGGAGAGTGCGGCGGCCACCGAGTGTGGCAGCACCCGGCTGCCGATGAGCGTGGCCACGAGCAGAGCGCCGAGCGCCACGATGAGCCACGTGCCGATCCGGCGGCCCAGGCCGGGCTCGGTCGTCGAGCGGACCAGCCGGCGCCACAGGTAAAGGTGGATCAGACCCACGACCGTGAGTCCCACGCCGAGGAACCCCAACGCCTGCGCCACCCCGAACCCCTCCCACTGTCCCCCCACGAAAGCAGGGGCACCCTATACAACATCTCCGGTATAAGACGGTGCCCCTGCTAACACGTCAGGTCAGCCGCCGGCGAAGGGTGGCAGGACGTCGACGGTGGCGTCGGGTGGCAAGGCTGCGTCGCGGTCGTGCCACGCCGTCCCGTCCACCAGGAAGCTCGCCGCGGCGAGCACGGTGCGCAGCCGCGAACCGTGGCCGGCACCCGCCTGGTCGACCAGAGCGGTCAGCGTCGGCACGTCGAGGCGCTCCTCGGCCACGCCGGCGGCGGCCCGCGCCGCGGCGAAGTAGCGCACCGTCACCACGACGGCCTCACCGCGTCAGCCTCGTCACGGCTCAATCCTGCCGCACGCCCACCATGACGCGCCGGGCCGCCAGGACGGCCACCCCGGCCACCGGCATCACGAGGGCCGGGCCCCAGGATAGGCCGTACGGGAGGATCAGATAGCCCAGCCAGCCGGCGCTGAGCACCAGGACGGCGAACGGGACCAGCCGGGGACGGCTCGGCCGGCCGGCCAGAACTCGGACCGCGGTCAGGGCGCACAGCGCCAGCGGCACCAGGGCGATCGTGCCGACGAGGCCGGCAGTGCGGAAGATCCCGTTCCAGACCAGGTCGGTGAACTGCCAGCCACGGTCGTAGGCGCCGACGACCACCGCGCCGGCGTAGGCGAGCGCGGCGACGCCGAGGGTCAGCAGTGCCAGCCGGCCGGAGCGCCGGACCGGGCGCGCGCCGGTCGCGACCAACCCACCCGCGCCGGTCGCGACCAACCCACCCGCGCCGGTCGCGACCAACCCGATCGCGGCGAGCGCGGCCAGGGTCAGCCCCACGGTGGCCGGAAGGTGCCCCCGGCGCACGGCCAGTGGAAGAAGGTAGACGGCGAGCCCCGCGGCACAGCCGAACGCAGCCGCGCCCGTCCTGGCCAGTGCGTGCTCGTCGGGCCCCCGGCCCGGGACCGCGCCGGGCGTGCGGATCTGCGCCAGCCACACCGCCGCCGTCCCGGCGACACAGCTGGCCAGCAGCACCTGGGCCAGCCGGCCGAGGTGCGGCACCTGCGGGTCGGCGGCCAGCCGTACCCCGGTCGGGTCGAACGGACCGAGCCAGCCGCTCGGCAGGCCGAGCAGAACCGCGGCCCACAGCCAGGATGCGGCCGGGCGGCCGCGGATCAGTCGTACCGCGGCGATGGCGGCGACGACGCCGACCGTGACGGTCACCGGCACACCGACCCGCGAGACGGTCGGCTGGTAGTAGTAACTCCATTCCCGGCCCGGTATGGGCCAGACCAGGGTGACCGCCGAAGCGCAGACCGCCACCGCGACCACGCCGGCGATCACCCGCAGCCGCTCCTCGGCCGTAACCACGGGTGTGGTCCCGCCAGCGAACGCGAGCAGGCCGAAGAAGACCAGGGCCATGAGCATCCAGAGTGGCGGGCGGTCCACACCGGTCAGCGGCGCGAGCAACGGCAGCGCCACCGTGACGGCGAGCGCCGCCGCTATCAGGGTCCGGCTCGCCGCCGGACGGAGTACGACGCGACCGGCGGCGGCGAGCAGCCAGGCCGCGTACGCCAAGGGCCCGAGCGTGCGGAACACGCCCAGCAGCGGGGTGCCGACCGGGACGAACTCCGTGACCGGTTCCACGCGCCACCAGGCGAAGGCCGAGATTCCGGCGGCAAGCGTCAGCGCCAGCGGCGCGGCGACGGCCAGGCCGGCATCGAACCCGGCGATCGAGGCGAGAGCCAGACGCTGGCGAAGGCCGCCCACGATCAGGTCGGCCGCCTCGGCCAAGCTGGGTGTATGCCGGCCCGGCCCCGCCACATCGAGCAGGGTGGCGACGATCTCGTCGCCGCGGGCCTGGCGGTAGCTCGGCGAGTAGGCGAAGAGCAGGCGACGGTACCGGCGTTCGAGCTTCGGCGGGCCCGCACTCATCCCGTGTCACCGAGGGCAGGGCGGCGGGACCGCGTCCCCCGCTCGCGGCCCCGCAACCGGGCCACCGCCGCCTCGGCGTTGGTCGCCAACCGCTCGGCCTCCTCGCGGAGCACCGAGGCGCCCGCGTCGGTGAGCCGGTAGTACCGGCGCAGCCGACCCTCCACGATCTCCTCCCGGTCGAGCGCGGCGAGACCCTGCTCGACCAGCCGGTCCAGCGCGCCGTAGAGCGTGCCGGGCCGCAGTGTGACCCGACCGTTGGAGAGCTGGGCCACGTCCTGGATCACGCCGTAGCCGTGCCGCGGCTGCGCCGCGAGCGCGGTCAGGATGAGAAACGTCGGCTCCTGCAGGGCCACGCGTCTATCATACGGTCATCGGTATATACCGTCAATCGTACGGTCGGGTCGATCAGCCGCCGATCGCCGACATCGGCCGGACCGGCTGAAGGAACGACGGGTCGTCGATGCCGTGCCCAGCCCGTTTGCCCCACATCGCCGCCCGCCACGCCTCGGCGAGCTCCTCGTCACCGGCACCGTCCCGCATCAGCCCGCGCAGGTCGGTCTCGTCCTGGCTGAACAGGCAGTTGCGCACCTGACCGTCGGCGGTGAGCCGGGTGCGATCGCAGGAACCGCAGAACGGCTGGGTGACGCTGGCGATGACACCCACCCGCGCCGGCTGGCCGTCGGCCCCGACGTACCCCTCCACGAGCCAGGTCTCGGCCGGCGCCGCCCCCCGTTCAGACGGGTCCGGCGACAGCTCGAAGGCGGCGCGGAGCTGATCGAGGATCTCCGCGCCGGTGACCATGTCCTCCCGCCGCCAGCCGTGCTGCGCATCCAGCGGCATCTGCTCGATGAACCGCAGCTCGTACCGGTGGGTCAGGGCGAAGCTGAGCAGCGGCGCGGCCTCGTCGTCGTTGACCCCACGCATGAGCACGGCGTTGAGCTTGACCGGCCGCAGGCCGGCGGCGTCGGCCGCGCACAGCCCGTCAAGCACCTCGTCCAGGTGGCGCCGGCGGGCCAGGGCGGCGAACCGACCCGGGTCGAGCGTGTCGAGCGAGACGTTGATGCGGTCCAGCCCGGCCCGGGCCAGCGGCTGGGCCAGCCGGGTCAGCCCGATGCCGTTCGTGGTGAGCGAGAGGGTGGGGCGGGGCCCGACCCGGGCCGCCTCGGCGATGATGCCGACCAGCCCCGGCCGCAGCAGCGGCTCACCGCCGGTGAAGCGGATCTCGGTCACCCCGAGCCGTTCGATCGCGACCCGGACCAGCCGGTTGACCTCGGCGTCGGTGAGCACCGTCTGGCGCGGCAGCCAGGCCAGGCCCTCCTCGGGCATGCAGTACGTGCAGCGCAGGTTGCACCGGTCGGTCAGCGAGACCCGCAGGTCCGTGGCGACCCGGCCGAACCGGTCGAGCAACGGACGCGGTCGAGGCATCCCTTGACAGTAGCCCGGCGATGGTCACGCTCGCAGCGCCCGTCCGACCGCGTCCACGACGGCGCCGCGGTAGCCGGCACCGAAGAGCGCGGTGTGCACGAGCAGCAGGTGCAGCTGGTGCAGCGGCACCCGGGCCGGCCAGCCGTCGGCGAGCGGCCAGGCCTCGGCGTACGCGGCGAGGATCCGGTCCAGGTACGGCGCGCCGCCGAAGAGCGCGAGCTGGGCCAGATCGGTCTCCCGGTGGCCGCCGTGCGCGGCCGGGTCGACGAGCCAGCAGCGACCGTCCGCGGCCCAGAGCAGGTTGCCCGGCCACAGGTCGCCGTGCAGCCGGGCCGGTGGCTCGGGCGGTCCGGCGTACCGGTCCAGGCGGGCGAGCAACCCGTCCAGAAGCGTGACGTCGGCCACGCCGAGCGCGCCCCGGTCGGCGCTGATCCGAAGGTACGGGCGCAGCCGGCGCTCGGCGAACCACTCCGGCCAGGCCCCGTTCCCGTGGTTGTCCTGCGGCAGTGAGCCGAGGTAACCCGGCCAGGGCGCACCGAAGTGGTCGGCACCACGGCGGTGCAGGGCGGCCAGGTCCCGCCCGAACCGCTCGGCCGCGACCGGGTCGGGCCGGCCCGGCTCGACCCACTCCAGCGCCAGCAGATCGGGCAGCTCCACCAGCACCTCGGGGACGGGCACCGCGCCCGCCTCCCGCAGCCAGCGCAGCCCGGCCGCTTCGGCGGCGAAGAACCCGGGCGGCGTCGGGCCGGGGCCGGGCCAGGACTTGGCGAAGAGGGAGGTGCCGTCTTCGAGGGTGAGCCGGCGGGCCGCGCAGATCGAACCGCCGCCGACCGGCGTTTCCCGGATGCGCTGGTGGGTGAGGAACGCCGGCAGCTGCCCGGGGTGCGCCCGCAGATAGGCCAGGTCCACCGAACAAGTATCGGCGCCCGCGCGATCGGAGTAAGCATGTGTTCTATGACCACCGACGACGCGCTCACCCCAGCGGAGGAGCGATGACCCAGACCGCGCGGGGCGTGGCGATCCGCTCCTACCGACCGTCCGACCACAGCGCCTGCCGGCGGTTGTGGGCCGAGCTGACCGAGCACCGTCGCGGCCTCTTCGGCGACCCGGCGTACGGCGGTCGCGACCCGGGTGCGGGGTTCGAGGAGTACCTCACCCAGCTCAACCTCTCCGGCATGTGGGTCGCTGACGACGAGGACGAGGGGCCGATCGGCTTCGTCGGCCTCAAGCTCGATGGACGTGAAGGCGAGGTCGACCCGGTGGTGGTCACCGCTGCCCGGCGCGGGCGGGGGGTGGGCCGGGCGCTGCTCGCCCGGGTCGCCGAGGAGGGCCGACGGCGCGGGCTGACCCGGCTGACCGTCTCGCCCTCGGTCCGCGATGTCTCGGCGCTGCACATGCTGCACGCCGCCGGCTTCGACACCCTGGCCACGCTCACCCTGAGCTTGGACGTCACCGGGCGCGCGGCCGGGGCCGCCCACGGCCACCTCGACGTGCGTGACCTGCGGTTTGCCACCTGAGCGTCGCGCGCCGGTTATCCACAGCGGCCCCGGTTATCCACAACTTCGTCGCCGGCCCTACCGGGGTCGCCGTGCGGTGGGCAGGCTCGGCTGCCATGACCCGTTCCAGCCCGCCGACCCTCCGGCTCACCCAGCCCGCCGACGTGCTCGCCGCCATCCCGTACCTGCTCGGCTACCACCCCGCGGCGAGCGCGGTCGTGCTCGCCCTGCGCGGTTCCCTGCTGCTGTTCACCGTGCGGGTCGACCTACCACCGGTGGGTGGCCCGCCGGACGACGCGCTCGCCGCGGCCGACGATCTCGTCCGGGTGGTGCGGGCCCAGCGTCCCACCGGTGCGGTGGTGGTCGGCTACGGCCCGGCCGAGCAGGTCGACCCGGTGCTGCACGCGGTCGACCGGGGCTTGACCGCGCACGGGGTGCGGTTGCGCGAGGCTCTACGCGCCGCCGACGGACGCTACTGGTCCTACCAGTGCGACAACCCGTGGTGCTGCCCGCCTGAGGGCACCCCGTTCGATGTGAGCGTGAGCGAGGTCGCCGCCACCGCCACGCTCGCCGGCCGGGCGGCGCTGCCCGACCGGGCCGCGTTCGAGGCCCAACTGCAGCCCGTGGTCGGCGTCGCCCGGCAGGCCATGCGGGTGGCCACGGCGCGAGCCCGGGAACGGCTGGCCGGCCTGGCCGCGGCGGCACCCGACGCCGATCGGGCCGGTTGGACCCGCCTGCGAGCCGGTGCCGAGGCGATCGCCGGCGCGATCGAGCGCACCCTGCTCGGTGGCCGGCTCGATGACGACGACACGGCCTGGCTGACCGTCCTGCTCGCCGCGATCCCCGTCCGCGACCTCGCCTGGGAGCAGATCACTGGGCCGATCGAGCTGCTCGAGGCGCACAGCGACCTGTGGCTCGACGTCATGCGCCGGGCCGAGCCCGGCCTGCTCGCCGCGCCCGGCAGCCTCTTCGCGTTCGCCGCCTGGCGCTGCGGTGACGGTCCGCTGGCCCGACTCGCGGTGGAGCGGGTGCTCGCCGAGGACCCGACCTACTCGATGGCCTCGATCCTGCGGAAGGCGCTCGACTACGGCGTGCCGCCCTCGGCGTTGGTGAGCTTCCCGTACGGGCCGGCTAGGCGGCGACGCGGCCGGCGCCCGCGTAGACGTTCATCGTCTCGCCGCGTAGAAAACCGACCAGCGTGAGCCCGACCTCATCGGCCAGGTCGACCGCGAGCGTGCTCGGCGCCGAGACAGCGGCGAGCACCGGCACGCCGGCCATGGCGGCCTTCTGCGCCAGCTCGAAGCTGGCCCGTCCGCTCACCAGCAGAATGTGCCCGGACAGCGGCAGCCGGCCCTCGCGCAGCGCCCAGCCGACCACCTTGTCCACGGCGTTGTGGCGGCCCACGTCCTCGCGCAGGCAGACGAGCTGGCCAGTGGGGTCGAAGATGCCGGCCGCGTGCAGCCCGCCGGTGCGCTCGAACGCCCGCTGCGCGGCGCGCAGGCGCTCCGGCAGTGCGGCGAGCGTGGCCGCGGTGACCGTCACCGGGTCGACCGAGACATCGAAAAGCGAGCGGGTACGCACGGCGTCGATGCTCGCCTTGCCGCAGACGCCGCAGGAGCTGGTGGTGTAGAAGTTGCGGGTCGGATCGGTGCGCGGCGCCGGCACGTGCGGGGCCAGCACCACGTCGACGACGTTGTAGGTGTTCGGCTCGTTGGCGCCAGCGCACAGCTGCGCCGTGAGCACGTCGGCGGCCGCGCCGATGAGGCCCTCGGTGAGCAGGAAGCCCAGCGCCAGGTCAAGGTCGTCGCCGGGCGTCCGCATGGTCACCGCGAGCGGACCGCGGGGTGCGCCCGGCCGGCCGACCCGGATCTCCAGCGGCTCCTCGGCCGCGAGCGTATCCGGACGGCGGACGCGGCCGTCCGCACTCACCCGCATCACACTGCGCCGGTCCGTCGCCCGCCCCACGCGCCCATTCTGCTCCGGGTGCCACCCTTCCGTCCCGCCCCGAACGGCCATGAGCTGTCCACCGGGCCGGAACTCTGGTGGCGGTAGGGTGGTCCGCGGTGGTGGGCGTGGGCGTGTCGTCGGGTGAGCCGTTCGCGGCAGTCGTACTCGCCGGCGGCCGGGCCCGCCGGATGGGTGGCGTGGCCAAACCGGCGCGCACAGTCGGCGGTGTGCCGCTGCTCGCGCGGGTGCTCGCCGCGGTTCCCGGGGCCGATCCACGGGTCGTGGTCGGCCCGGCCGACCTGGCCGCGCTGGTGCCGCCGGGCGTACGGCTCACCATCGAGACGCCGCCCGGCGCCGGGCCGGTGGCGGCCACCGCGGCCGGTCTCGCCGCGTTGGGCAGACATCCACCGGCCGGCACGGTGGCCGTGCTCGCCGCCGATCTGCCGTTCCTGTCGGCCGCGGTGCTCGACGCACTGCGCCGCGCCCTGCACGCCGACCACACTCGCGATGGCGCCATCGTGGTCGACGCCGCCGGTCGGGTCCAGTGGCTGTGCGGGGTGTGGCGCACCGCGGCACTGCAGGCCCGGCTGGCTGTTCTCGGCGGCGGTGCCGACCAGGCCGCGCTGGCTGGGCTGAGCATGCGCCAACTGCTCACCGACCTCGCCGCGGTCCAGGTGCCACCGCCCGCCACCGCGCCGGCGTGGTTCGACTGCGACACTGAGGAGGACCTACGACAGGCCGAGGAGCTGGCACGTGGCGACGTTGGATGAGTGGACGGCACAGGTGTGCCAGGCGTTGGGGCTGACCGACAGCGAGGTGGATCACCGGCTCGTGCTCGATGTGGCCCGGGAGACGGCCCATCAGGTGGCTCGCCCGGCCGCGCCGCTCACCGCGTACCTGTTGGGCATCGCGGTCGGACGCGGCGCCGACCCGGTCGCCGCCGCCGCCACCATCGCTGACCTGGCACGTAACTGGCCCGCACCCGAGGGCGCGGGCCAGCACGAGAACTAAGGGTCGGGGCAGGTACGGGGTCAGGCGGCGCGCCGCCGGCTCTCCTGCGCGGCGGCGGGTGCCGTCGGCTCCGGACCCAGGTCGTCAGGGTTGAGGTACCGGAACGCGTACCCGGCGGCGGCACCACCGAGCAGGGTGGCGATGAGGTAGATCCAGATCAGCGACCAGGACGCGAGCCCGGCCACCGAGACGCCCAGCCCGACGGCGGGGTTGAAGGCGCCGCCGGAGACGGATCCCACGGCGACGGCTCCGGCCAGCACCGTGAAGCCGATCGCGAGCCCGTAGAACGAGTTCTTCGGGTGGGCCCGGCTGGTGGCCACGTTGAGCACGACGTAGGCGAGGGCGAAGGTGAACACCAGCTCGGCGACGAAGGCCGCGCCGAGGCGATCGTTGGGCACGTCGAACGCGATGGGCTTGGTGTCGATGAGGTACCGGGACACCCCGGCCGCCGCGACGGCGCCGAGGAGCTGTGCGCCCATGTACGGGCCGACGTCGCGCATCGCGAGCTGCCCACGGACGAAGACCGCGAGCGTGACGGCCGGGTTGTAGTGGGCGCCGGAGATGTGTCCGCCCGCGAAGATCATCGTCGCGAGCACCGCTCCGATGGCCAGCGGCGCCAGGGGCGCGCCGCTCAGCACGGCGCAGCAGACCGTGAGAACCAGGAAGAACGTACCGATGAACTCCGTGATGTAACGACGCATCGGGCTACTCCGAACGAGAGCGGTGGCGTGGACCGCCCCCGGTGGGCGGCCGAGACGAAGCCTCTCGCATCGCCAGACCTGTCGGTACCCTCGGGGATCCGCGTGTCGTGCGGATATTGGCCAGCAGAAGCACACAAATACGTACAAATTATGAAGGCGGCGGCCGGGGCTCCAGGCGCACGATGACCTGTTTCGAGGTGGGTGTGTTCGATCCGGCCGCGGTCGAATCGAGCGGCACCAGCACGTTGGCCTCGGGGAAGTACGCCGCCGCGCAGCCCCGCGCGGTCGGGTAGCTCAGCGCCCGGAACGCCTCGGCCCGCCGGTTCACGCCGTCCGCCCACTCCGACACGATGTCCACAGTGGAGCCATCGGTGATGCCGAGCTCGGCCAGGTCGTCGGGGTGCACGAAGACCACGCGACGGCCACCCCGTACCCCGCGGTAACGGTCGTCCAGGCCATAGACCGTGGTGTTGTACTGGTCGTGGCTGCGCACCGTCTGCAGGAGCAGCCGCCCCGGCGGAACGACGATCGGGCTGAGCTCGTTGACGGTGAACTGCGCTCGACCGGTCGGGGTCGGGAAGCTCAACGAGTCCCGCGGGCCGTGCGGCAGCGTGAAGCCACCGGGGGCGGCCACCCTCGCCTCGTACCCGGCGAACCCGGGCACCACCTCGGCGATGCGCTCGCGCACCGCGCGGTAGTCGGCGCCGAACGCCTCCCACGGCAGCGCATCGCCCAGCAGCGCGCGGCCCAGCCGGCACACGATGGCGACCTCGGAGAGCAGCGTCGGCGCGGCCGGGTCAAGGCGGCCGCGGGAGGCGTGCACGCATGACATCGAATCCTCGACGGTGACGAACTGCTCGCCGGCGGCCTGGTGGTCGCGTTCGGTACGCCCCAGGCAGGGCAGGATCAACGCGACCTCGCCGGGCACCAGGTGCGAACGGTTGAGCTTGGTGGAGA
The DNA here is from genome assembly GCA_050264675.1 of Micromonosporaceae bacterium. GTDB lineage: Bacteria > Actinomycetota > Actinomycetes > Mycobacteriales > Micromonosporaceae > JBLNGJ01. The sequence continues at coordinate 2,693 of JBLNGJ010000428.1, read as the reverse complement.
TGTGCACGGTCAGCGCGCACGAGCCCAGCGCCGCCTCGGTGACGGCGGTGTCCGGGGTGGCCGCGGCGAAGTTGCCGCCGAGCGCGAGGAAGGCCCGCACCCGCCCGTCGCGCATGGCTCGGATCGCGTCGACCGTGTCGTACCCGGGTTCCCGCGGAACCGTGAACCCCAACGCCTCGCCCAACGCGGCCGACCAGGCCGGCGGACGCGGTGTGATGCCCATGGTGCGGTCACCCTGCACATTGGAGTGTCCGCGGACCGGGCACAGCCCCGCCCCCGGTCGACCGATCATGCCGCGCAGCAGCTGCACGTTGACGATCTCGCGGATGGTGGCCACCGACTCCCGTTGCTGGGTCAGGCCCATCGCCCAGCACACCACCGTCGCCGGCGACTCGGCCACCAACCGGGCCATCGTGGTGATCTCGTCCCGGCTCAGCCCGGTCGCGGCGTCCACCGCCGACCAGTCCAGCCCGGCCAGGTGCTCGGCGTAACCATCGAAGCCCTCGGTGTGGGCCGAGACGAACTCCTTGTCGACCGCGCCCCGCTCGAGCAGCAGCGCGCCGATGGCCTGGAACAGCGCCAGGTCGCCACCGACGCGGATCTGCAGGAACTCGTCGGCGAGCGCCGTGCCGCGGCCGAGCAGCCCGCGGGCGGTCTGCGGGTTGCGGAAGCGGATCAGGCCCGCCTCGGGCAGCGGGTTCACCGCGACGATCCGCGCACCGGACCGCTTGGCCCGCTCCAGCGCGGTGAGCATGCGCGGGTGGTTCGTGCCCGGGTTCTGGCCCACCACGATGATGAGCCGGGCCGCGTGGATGTCGGCCAGCGTGACGCTGCCCTTGCCCACACCGAGCGTCTGCGCCAGTGCGAAGCCGGACGACTCGTGGCACATGTTCGAGCAGTCCGGCAGGTTGTTGGTGCCGTACGCGCGGGCCAGCAGCTGCCAGCAGAACGCGGCCTCGTTGGAGGTGCGCCCGGACGCGTAGAACACGGTCTGGTCGGCCGCGAGTCCCCGCAGTCGCCCGGCGATCAGCGTGACCGCCTCGTCCCAGCCAATCGGCTCGTAGTGGGCCGACCCGGCCCGGCGCACGACTGGTTCGGTCAGCCGGCCCTGCTGTCCGAGCCAATGGTCAGACCGGGTGGCCAGCTCGGCGATCGGGTGCTCGGCGAAGAACTGGGCGGTGATGCGGCGCAGGGTGGCCTCCTCGGCCACCGCCTTCGCCCCGTTCTCACAGAACTCGGTGTGCGAGCGGTGTCCGGGCGCCGGCTCCGGCCACGCGCAGCCCGGGCAGTCGAACCCGTCGGCCTGGTTGACCCGCCGCAGGGTCAGCGCGGTCCGGCGTACCCCCATCTGGGCGAGCCCGTCGGCGAGTGCCGAGACCACGCTGGCCGGACCGGCCGCCTCCCGCCGGGGCCGGTGCACCCGCAGGTCCCGGTCGCCGGGGTCCTCGGTCGGAGCCTTGCGCGCCATGGCCCACCTCCCCTCCGCCGATCGTAGGCGGCCGCTCACCCCGACTCCCTCGCCGATCATGACCAACCTGAGGTCACGCCCCATGATCAACGCAAGAAGCGACAAGGGTGGGAGACTGGCCGCCGTGTGGGAACGGGTACGGCGATGGCTGTGGCGCGCGCACGACGCTGCCGGAGGGCTCGGCTTGGACGTGGCCCTCTACGGCGCCTCGGCGGCCTTCGCCGGCGCGACCGCGGCGTGGTCGACGCTCGCCCCGCACCGAGAGTGGGGACGGGTGGCCGTGGCGGGCTACGCCATAGCGACCCTGGTCGCGCTCGGCCAGCTGGGGCTGCGCTGGCGTGCGTACGCCCGTGCCGCCGGCACCGGGCGCCCGGCCGGCACCCGGGCCTACGGGACGCGAGCCCGGGCCGGGTTGGCCGCGCTCACCTGGGCCGCGGTGGGTCTGCTGCCGCTGCTCGTGCTCGCGTTGGCCCGGGCGGGCGGGCGCGCCGACCGGGCTCAGGAGGAGGTCGTGGTCATCGAGAACGGCGGGCGGCGCCTGCTCGAAACCGGCACCCCCTACCTGAGCCGGGCGGCCATCGCCGCGCTCCCGGCCGGCGAACGCCTGCTCGGCTACCTGCCGTACCAGCCGGGCATGGCCCTGTTCGGCCTGCCCCGGGCGCTGGACCCGGCGGCGGCCTGGTGGTCGGACGCGCGGACGTGGTTCGCGCTGGTCACCGCGGCCGCGCTCGCCGCGGCGCTGTGGTTGCTGCGCCGTGGTGGCGCCTCGCCGGTGCTGCTGATCCGGGCGCTGCAGGTGGCCACCGTGCTGCCGCTGTGCGCGCTCACCCTCGCCACCGGCGGGGACGACCTGCCGGTGCTCGCCCTCTGCCTGCTCGCGCTCGCCTGCGCCGCGGTCGGCCGGCCCGGCTGCGGCGGCCTGGCGGTCGGTGCCGCCGCGGCGTTGAAGCTCTTCGCGTGGCCGGTCGCCATCGTGCTCGGCGTGCACGCCGCGTTGCGGGGACGGGCGGCACTGGCGCGTTACAGCGCGGGCGCGCTCGGCGTACCGCTGCTGTCGCTGCTTCCCGTGCTCGCGCTCGACCCGGCCGGCGTGACCGAGAACGTGCTGCGCTTCCCACTCGGCCGCGGGCTGGCGGAGAGCCCGGCCCGATCGCCGCTGCCCGGCCGGCTGCTCACCGTCGGGGTGCCGGGCGGACACGCGATCGCGGTCGGGCTGCTCGTCGCC
>JBLNGJ010000427.1:0-10434 GCA_050264675.1 Micromonosporaceae bacterium | reverse complement strand
GACGTCGTGTTTGTAGCTGAGCCGGTCGAGTGCGTCGGGCACCGGCAGCCACTGCACCGCATCGACCTCGGCGCCGGGGGTAAAGCCGCCTTCGGCGATCATCATCATCGCCCAGTAGTCGACGTGCTTCTGGACCGTCTGCCCGTTCAGGCGCACCGGATATGAGGTGCTGGGCAGTCGGGGGCCGGCCGCCGGGCGTACCCCGGTCTCCTCCAGCACCTCCCGGCAGGCCGCCACCAGCGGGTGTTCCCGCCGGCGCAGCTTGCCCTTCGGCAACGACCAGTCGTCGTAGCGCGGCCGGTGCACCAGCGCCACCTCGACGGCCAGGGGCACCGGGCGGTCGAGAGCCGGCTCGGCGCCGCCGATGCCGCCGCGCCAGAGCACGCCCCCCGCCGCCTGGATCCTCACAACGGGCCTTGTCGCAACCAATCGGTGAGCCGTCGCTTGGTCGCGGCCCGCCAGGTCGCCGGGAACTCGGCCCGGACCTCCGCGACGGTGGTGCGTTCGCGCTCGAAGAGCCGCCCGGCGGTCACCGCGAGCGTGTGGTCGTCCGGGTCGGCGTTGGCGATGCTGAGCCAGGTCTGCGCCGCCACCGCCGCGTCCTGGTGCTGGCCCAGCAGGTCCTGCACCGCGGCCAGGGCGCGGGCGAGGTCGGCCGCATCGCCGCCGAGCACCGCCGCGACGGCGTCGATCGCGTAGCGGGCCCGCTTGGCGTTGATACGCACCGCGTGCCACGGCTCGTCGGGCCCGTCCGGGTCGAGCTGACCGGCGCCGGGCGCGCCGTCGCCGCCGGTGTTCAGCCGCTGCCAGGGCCGGCTGACCAGAGCCGGCAGCACCAGGGCGGCCGGGTCGGCGGCGGCGCGCAGCAGGCGCGGCGTGTTCGCAGCGGCCACGAGCTGGTCGAGCAGCGTATGGTAGCGCTCGCTGCTCAGCGCCTTGTCCAGCTGCTGCAGGGCGTCCTCGTGCCGGGCGGCCAGGTCGGCGTCGATGCGTTCGACCCCGACGCCGTCGAGCGGCACCAACGGGTCGGCCGCCGCCGTCTCACGCAGACGGGCCCGCAGCACCTCTGCGTCGCGGGCGGCGCCGAGCGTGTGTGCGACCCAGCCCAGCTCGCGGCGCAACGCGGTGGCCCACGGGCGCTCCAGGATCGGCGCGAACGTGCGCAGGTCGCTGCGCAGGCGGCGTACGCCCACCCGCATCTGATGCACCGCGGTGTCGTTGTCGCCGACCGGGGCCCGCAGCCGTACCAACGGGTCGTGCGTCACGATGCGGGCGATGTCGCGCTGGATCGCCGCCCGCACCACGTCGGCCGCGGTGGGCCGCTTGGGCATGCGTTCGGGCGGTGCCGGCCAGTCCGGCGGGTTGAGGGCGGGCAGACCCAGCGCGCGGATGTGCTTGGGCGTGAAGTCGCCCACCAGCGCCCCGGCGTCGTGCAGGACCGCCTCGACCTGGTCGAGCAGCTTGGTCCGGCCGGACTTGCGTTCGACCTCGATCTCCCGGAAGCGCAGCGCCACCCGGCGGCCGTCGAGCACACTGACCGAGTCGTCGACGAGCTCGACCGCGATCTGGTCGTCGCGGTCGCAGATCTGGTACGCCTGGCGCACCGTGTTCAGCATCACGGCCGGAGCCAGCGAAGCGCCGCGGGTGTAGACCGTGACCAACTCGAGCAGCCGATCCGGCACGCTCGCCGACGAACCGGCCATCGAGATCTCGTTGCGGATGCCGACCACCGCGGTGGGCAGCTTGACCGTCCACGGTTCATCATCCCCACGGCGGTAGCGCAGGGACGCGCCGGCCCGGGCGAGCCGGAGGTCGGCAGTGTCGAGATAGGTCGCCCGTAGCCGCAACGGCGGCCGGACCACCACCCGCCCGTTGGGCGGGACGCAGGCGCTCAGGTCGGGCACCACGAACTGGGCGTCCACCTCGTACTTGCGTTCCTCCTCGAGCATGCGCGAAGCGTAGCCCGGCGACCAACCCGCCCGTGCCGCTGCCAGCCCGGTCAGTCGGCGCGGCCGAGGGCGTGGCGCAGCAGGGTCTCCTGTACGTCGCCCAGCGGTGCGGCCGGGCCACCCTTACGCCGTTGCCACGAGCCGTCGGCGGCGAGGTCGAACCCGCCGGACTCCTCGTGCAACGCGACGTCGAAGACGCGGTGCAGCTCGGCCTGGGCCGATGCGTCGGTGACCTGCACCAGGACCTCCACCCGGCGGTCGAGGTTGCGGTGCATCAGGTCGGCCGACCCGATCCAGAACTCGTCGCGGCCGCCGTTGGCGAACCGGAACACCCGTGAATGCTCGAGGAAGCGGCCGACGATCGAACGCACCCGGATGCGGTCGGAGAGCTCGGGCACGCCCGGACGCAATGTGCAGATGCCCCGAACCACGAGATCGACCGGTACGCCGGCCTGACTGGCCCGGTAGAGAGCGTCCACGATCTCCTCGTCCACAATGGAGTTAACCTTGAACTGGATGCGGGCCGGGCGGCCGGCCCGGGCGTGCACGGCCTCTTGCTCGATCCGTTCGATGATCCCCGAGCGCACGCCGTGCGGAGCCACCAGCAGGCGCCGGTAGCCGGTCTGGCGGCTGTAGCCGGTGAGCACGTTGAACAGGTCGGTGAGGTCGGCACCCACCTCCGGGTCGGCGGTGAGCAGACCGAAATCCTCGTACGTGCGGGCGGTCTTCGAGTGATAGTTGCCGGTGCCGATGTGGCAGTAACGCTGAAGGTGCCCCGCCTCCTGCCGCACCACCATCGCCGTCTTCGCGTGCGTCTTGAGGCCGACCAGGCCATAGACCACATGGCAGCCGGCGCGTTCCAGCATCCGGGCCCACCCGATGTTGGCCTGCTCGTCGAAGCGGGCCTTCACCTCGACAAGGACCACCACCTGCTTGCCGGCGCGCGCGGCCGCGATCAGTGCGTCGACCACCGGGGAGTCGCCGCTGGTCCGGTAGAGGGTCTGCTTGATCGCGAGCACGTTCGGGTCGGCCGCGGCCTGCTCGATGAAGCGTTGAACGCTGGTGGAGAAGGAGTGGTACGGGTGGTGCACCAGGATGTCGCCGTCGCGGAGCCGGGCGAAAATGCTGCGCACGGTCTCGCCGTCCGGTTCACCCAGGTGCAGCTGCGGGTGGGTGGCCGGCACGAACGGACGGTCCTTGAGATCGGGCCGGTCCACCTGGTCGTAGACCTGCCACAGCGCGGAGAGGTCGAGCAGGCCGGTGACCCGCAGCACGTCCCGCTCGTCGAGGGTCTCGTCGGCCGGGCCGGCCAGCTCGCGCACGAGCAGATCGAGGACGTGATCGGAGATGGTTGACGCGACCTCCAGCCGCACCGGTGGGCCGAAGCGGCGGCGGGCCAGCTCGCGTTCCAGCGCCTGCAGCAGATCCTCGTCCCGGTCGTCGTCGACCTCCAGCTCGGCGTTGCGGGTGACCCGGAACAGGTGGTGCTCGATGATCTGCATGCCGGAGAAGAGCTGACCCAGGTGCGCCGCGATCAGCTCCTCCAACGGCAGGAAGCGGGCACCGCGCGGCCCGCCGTCGACGGTGGGCTCCATCACCACGGCGCGGCCGGGCAAGCCGACCGAAACGAACCGCGGCACGTTGTTGGGCACCTTGACCCGGGCGAAGAGCTCCGGGCCGCCCTCCGGGTCCCGTACCACCACGGCGAGGTTGAGCGAGAGCCCGGAGATGTACGGGAACGGATGAGCCGGGTCGACCGCCAGCGGGGTCAGCACCGGGAAGATGTGCTCGCGGAAGTACTGCCGCAGCCGCTCGCGTTCGAGCTGCTCGAGGTCGACCCAGCGCACGATCTGCACCTGCCGCTCGGCCAGGGCCGGCGCCACGTCGGTGGTGAAGCAGATCGACTGGCGGGCCACCAGTTCGGGCGTACGTTCGGCGATGAGCGCGAGTTGCTCGCGCGAGGTCAGCCCGGTCGGCCCCTCGACCGGGAGTCCCATCTGCATGCGGCGTTTGAGGCCGGCCACCCGCACCATGTAGAACTCGTCGAGGTTGTTGGCGAAGATGGCCAGGAACTTCGCCCGTTCCAGCAGCGGCACCGTCGGGTCCTCGGCCAGGGTGAGCACCCGGGCGTTGAAGTCGAGCCAGGACAGCTCGCGGTTGAGGAAGCGGCCGTCGGGCAGCGCGATGTCCGCCGTGGCGAGGGTGCGCGCTGCCGCGGCCCGGCCACGCTCCTCGGCGCGTTGCTTGGGGGCCGATCCGGCTCCGGTGCTGCTCACGGGCCAATCATGACCCACCGGCGGTGAACCGGAAATGAACTTCGCGTTACCTCTCCCTGAGGTGGGACCGGCTCGGCGCGGGTCGGCACAGTGTCGGCTCAGGGCAGTGTCGGCAGGGTCACCCGGGTAATCGTGCCCTGGTCGTCGTGGTCGATGCGGACGCGTTGGCCGATCCGCAGCAGCCGCAGCCCCGAGGCGGCAAAGGCGGCAGCCGGGAACGACACCTCAGTGCCGTCATCGAGCAGCAGCGTGCCCTCATGGGCCTGCTCGTCGAAGGTCGCGACCGTACCCTGCATAGGCTCAGTATCGTCGCCCGCGCGACTAGACCGACGCCGGGTCGCGCGATGTCTCGGCCACCACCGCGGCGGTGTGCACGCCGAGCCCGAGCACCACGGCCGCGGCGAGGTCGGCCGCGGTGTCGACGTCCCGGCGCAGGCCGGGCCACTCGCCGGCGAGCGGGATGGCTCCGCTGGCCAGGTGCGCCCCGGCCGAGCCGGGACCGAAGCAGGGCTCCAGTCGGGCCCCGGGCGGGGCGGCCAGCAGCACCGTGCCGGTGCCGCTCGCGTCCGGCACATACGCCCGGGTCGGTGCGCCCGCGGTGAGCGCCTTGACCGAGGGCAGCGAACCCGGTGGTGGCCAGGCCACCGCGGCCGCTGCGCGCAACGCGTCGGCGAGCTCGGCCGCGCGCAAGGCTGGCACGTCGGCGGCGAGCGCGGCCACGCCCGGCAGGGCGGCGGTCGCCGCCTTCGGCCGCACCACGGTGGCGGCATAGGCCAGTGCCTGGTTCAGACCGGCGTCGGGCAGGTCCGGCACGACCTCCGCGCCCAGGGCTCGCACCGCGTCCTCGGCCGCCGGGTCGTCGGTGACCACCACCACCCGTCCGGCCACCGGGCAGGTCAGGGCAGCGGTGACGGTGTCCAGCGTCATCGCGACCACGAGCCGGCGGTGCGAGACGCCGCTCAGGGCGCCGCGCAGGCGGGTCTTCGCCCCGTCCAGCCGTTTGATCGGGATGAGAATGGTCCAGCTGAGACCGCTCGGGCTCACGTACCCCTCCCTCGGGTCACCGTGACCGGGTCACCTTGACCGAGTCATCTTGACCGAGTCACCTTGACATAGTGGACCCTGCCGCGCCGGTACGTGGCCTCAACCGAATACCCCACGCCGCCGAGCTAATGCGCGGAGCCCGTCCGGCCAGGCATGATGGCCCCCAGCGCGTCGGTTGTCGGGCGGCCGGGGCGCGCAGGAGAAGGAGGCGGCGTGGCTCGGCGCAGGCTCGGGTTTTGGCGGCGCTTCGCGGTCTCGGTGGTCAAACCGCCGCTGATCGGCCTGACCAGGCGCGACTGGCGTGGCATGGAGAACATCCCAGCCACCGGCCCTGTGATCATCGTGGCCAATCACATGAGCCACGCCGATCCATTCGTGCTGGCGCACTACATCTACGACGCTGGTCGCTGGCCGGGTTTTCTGGCCAAGGCGAGCATCTTCGAGGTGCCGGTCATCGGCCGACTGCTGCGCGCGGTCGGGCAGACCCCGGTCGCCCGCGGCACCGTCGATGCCGGCAAGGCCCTCGACGCGGCCGTCGCCGCGATCCGGGCCGGCCAGGCCGTGGTCGTCTACCCGGAGGGCACCACGACCAAGGAGCCCGACCTGTGGCCGATGCGGGGCAAGACCGGTGCGGCCCGGCTCTGGCTCGCCACCGGCGCACCGGTGGTGCCGGTGGTGATGTGGGGTCCGGAACAGATCTTCGACCCGCGGACCAAGAAGCTGAACCTCAAGCCACGCATCGCGGTGACCGTGGTGGCCGCGCCACCGATCGACCTTGGTAAGTGGGCCGGCGCGCCGCCCACCACGGCGACCCTGCAGGAGATCACCGAACACATCATGCTGACGCTGCGCGACATCCTGGTCGATATCCGGGGCGGCCCGGCGCCACAGTTGTGGCCCGGTCCGTCGCCTCGCCCCGGTTCGGCGCCACCCGCGACGGCGGAGGGCTGACGCCGTGGGTGTGGCCGAGATCCGCCGGGTGGCGGTGCTGGGCGCGGGCATGTGGGGCACCGCGTTCGCGAAGGTGCTCGCCGAGGCCGGTTGCGATGTGATGATCTGGGCCCGCCGCGAGGAGATCGCGGCCGGCATCCGGGACGAGCGGCGCAATCCCGAGTACCTGCCCGATGCCCTGCTGCCCGAGCGGGTAGGTGCCTCCACCGACGCGACCGCCGTGCTCGACGACGCCGACATGGTGGTGTTGGCCATGCCGTCGCAGACGGTCCGACCCAACCTCGGTCGGTGGGTGGCGGCCGGCGCCATCCCGGCCGAGGCCACGTTGGTCAGCCTGATGAAGGGCATCGAGCTGGGCACGGGTAAGCGGATGAGCCAGGTGGTGGCCGAGCTCACCGGCGCCGACCCGGCCTCCATTGTGGTGGTGACCGGCCCCAACCTCGCCGGCGAGATCGCCGTCCGGCAGCCGACCGCGACCGTGGTGGCGTGCGTGGACGAGGAGCGGGCGGCCGCGGTCCAGCAGGCGATCGCCACCCCGTACCTGCGGCCCTACACCAACGACGACGTCATCGGCTGCGAGCTCGGCGGCGCGGTCAAGAACGTCATCGCCCTCGCCTGTGGCATGGCCGTCGGCATGGGCCTGGGCGACAACACGAAGGCCACCCTCATCACCCGGGGGCTGGCCGAGACCGCGCGGCTGGGCCTGCGCCTGGGCGCGGACCCGCTCACCTTCGCCGGCCTGGCCGGGCTGGGTGACCTCGTCGGCACGTGCATGTCGCCGCTGTCGCGCAACCGCACCTTTGGCGAGCACCTGGGCCGGGGGGAGAGCCTAGAGCAGGCCCAGGCGGCCACCCGCCAGACCGCTGAAGGCGTCAAGAGCTGTCTGTCCATCCGCGACCTCGCGCACGGCCACGGCGTCGAGATGCCCATCACCGAGCAGGTCGAGCTGGTCTGCCACGAAGGCCTGCCCCCGGCCGAGGCGATGCTGGCCCTGATGAGCCGGGAGACCAAGCCGGAGTAGGTACCCGACGACGCGATCTCCTCAGCGGAGGAGGCAGGGTCGGCTAGCGTGACCGGCGTGGATGACGAGCGGTACGGCGATGGGACGCGGTGTGTTCGGGCCGGGCTGCCAGCGCCGGTGCCCGGCGAAGCGTTTCTACCCGGCCCGGTGCTCGCTTCGACCTACCCGCTGGACCCGGAGACCGGGCCGGTGGCCGGGGTGGACGGGTACGGCCGGCCGGACAACGCCACCCGGCGCCGGCTGGAGGCCGCCATCGGCGAGCTCGAGGGCGGGCCGGCGCTCGCCTTCGCCACCGGCATGGCGGCGATCAGCGCGGCGCTGTTCGTGGTGGTGCGTCCAGGTGAGACGGTGCTGCTGCCGGCCGACGGCTACTACCAGACCCGGGCCTTCGCCCGGGCCGAGCTGGTGCCGCGGGGTGTGCGGGTGGTGGTGGCGCCGACGGCCGGGCCGTACCCGGACCTCACCGGCGTCCGGTTGGTGCTGCTGGAGACGCCGGCGAACCCGGGCCTGGCCGTGTGTGACATCGCCGAGCTCTCCGGCCGGGCGCACGCCGCGGGCGCCCTGCTCGCGGTCGACAACACCACGGCGACACCGCTGGGGCAGCGCCCCCTCGACCTCGGTGCCGACCTGGTCGTGGCCAGCGGCACCAAGGCGCTGACCGGCCACGCCGACCTGCTGCTCGGTTACACCGCCACCCGTGACCCCGCGCTGGGTCAGGCGGTGCGGGCCTGGCGCAACGACACCGGTGGCATCCCGGCCGCCTTCGACGCCTGGCTCGCCCACCGATCACTGGCCACATTGGACCTTCGGCTGGCCCGGCAGAGCGCCAACGCCGCCGTGCTGGCCGAGCTGCTGGGCGCGCACCCGAGGGTCACCGCCCTGCGCTGGCCCGGTCGGCCCGATGACCCCGATCACGCGCTGGCCGCGCGGCAGATGCGGCGCATCCCAGGCGTACTCACGTTCTGCCTGGCCGACGCCGACGAGGTGCGCCGGTTTCTCCAGGCCTGCCGGCTGGTCGTCGCGGCGACGTCCTTCGGCGGCGTGCACACCACGGCCGACCGCCGGGCCCAGTGGGGCGATGACACTCCAGCCGGGCTGGTGCGGCTCTCCTGCGGCATCGAGGACTCCGACGACCTGGTCGCCGATGTTGCGGCGGCCCTGGATCAGCTCGACCGGTAGGGTCACCCGTTGTGAGCATGCCGCGAAAGCCCCGGGTCGCCGTCGTCTTCGGCGGGCGCAGCACCGAGCACGGGATCTCCTGCGTCAGCGGTGGGAGCATCCTGGCCGCGCTGGATCCGGACGAGTTCGACGTGGTGCCGGTGGGCATCACGCGCGAAGGGCGGTGGGTGCTCATCAGCGGTGACCCGCAGTCACTGGCGATCAACGGCCGGCGGCTGCCTGAGATCACCGACGGCTCGGGCGAGGCGATCCTCGTGCCCGCTCCTGGCCGAACCGTCGTTCTCGACCCGGCCGAGGGTGTCCGGGCGCTCAGCGACGTCGACGTGGTCTTCCCGGCGCTGCACGGCGCCTACGGCGAAGACGGAACCATCCAGGGGTTGCTCGAGATGGCCGGCGTGCCCTACGTCGGCGCGAACGTGTTCGCCTCGGCCGCGGCGATGGACAAGGAGTTCACCAAGAAGCTCGCCGCCGCCGAGGGCATTCCGGTGGGCCCCTATGTCGTGCTGCGCGCCGGGGTCGCGCTCACCGACGCCGACCGGGCGCGGCTCGGCCTGCCGGTCTTCGTCAAGCCGGCCCGGGCGGGTTCCTCCCACGGCATCTCGAAGGTCAGGGATTGGGACGAGGTCGAGGCGGCGATCACCGCGGCCCGGGCCATCGACCCCAAAGTGCTCGTCGAGGCGGCCATGGCCGGTCGGGAGATCGAGTGCGGTGTGCTCGAGGGTGAGCACGGTGGGGCGCCGCAGGCGAGCCTGCTCAGCGAGATCCGGGTGGTCAAGGACCATGAGTTCTACGACTTCGAGGCGAAGTACCTCGACGACTCGTGTGAGTTCGACATTCCGGCCAAGCTGCCCGAGCGGGTCACCCGTCAGATCCAGGAGTACGCCTGCCGTACGTTCACCGCACTCGACTGCGCCGGACTGGCCCGGGTGGACTTCTTCGTCACGGCGGAGCTCGACATCCACCTCAATGAGATCAACACGATGCCGGGGTTCACCCCGACCTCGATGTTTCCGCGCATGTGGGCCGCCTCGGGCCTGGACTACCCCAAGCTCGTCTCCCGGCTGGTACGCACCGCGTTGCTGCGCGGCACCGGCCTGCACTGATCATCTGGACGCACCCGCGCCCGCGGCGGCCCTAGAGGTGCACCACCGAACAGGTGAGGGTGCGGGTGATTCCCGGGACGAGCTGCACCTTGCTGACGATCATCTTGCCGAGCTCGTCGACATTGCGCGCTTCGGTGAGCACGACCACGTCGTACGGGCCGGTTACCGCATCGACCCGCACTACACCCGAGATCTCCCGGATCGCCGTGGCCACGTCGCGCGCCCTGCCGACCTCTGTCTGGATGAGGATGTACGCCTGGACCACGACACGTCTCCACTTCGCTCGCCGTGCCCGTGCCGGCTGTGAGAGTAACGAACGCGAAGGTCATCTGCTGAGGAGGGCATCATGAGTCTCGCCGCGACGGGGGAGTTTGCCCTGATCTCGAAGGTGACCGCCCGCCTGACCCAGACACCGTCGACATTGGTCGGGCCCGGCGATGACGCGGCGTTGGTGGCCGTGCCGGACGGGCGGGTCGTGGCGACCTGCGACGTGCTGGTGGAGGGTCGGCACTTTCGCACCGACTGGGCCTCGGCCCGCGACATCGGACGGCGGGCGGCCGCGGCCAGCCTGGCCGACGTCGCGGCAATGGGCGCGGTGACCACGTCGCTGCTGGTGGGCCTGTGCGTGCCGGCCGACCTGGATGTGCGCTGGGTGGAGCAGCTGGCCGACGGCATCGGCGCCGAATGTGGACTGGTCGGCGCGAGCGTGGTCGGCGGCGACATCTCCGCCAGCTCGCTGATTGTGATCGCCGTGACCGCGCTGGGTGACCTCGCCGGACGGGCGCCGGTGCTCCGCTCTGGTGCTCGGCCCGGCGACGTGATCGCCCTGGCCGGCCGGATCGGGGCGGCCGCGGCCGGCTTCTCCGTGCTTTCCCGAGGCTTCCGTTCGCCGAAAGCTCTGGTCGACGCGT
>JBLNGJ010000426.1:0-5540 GCA_050264675.1 Micromonosporaceae bacterium | reverse complement strand
CGTTAATACGGTGCCCCTCCTTTCAAGGTCCGCCCGGCAGCAGGTGGGCGTAGAGGCCGGCCGCCGGCTCGGCCAGAAACACGCCGGCCAGCGCGCCGGCGACCATGAACGGACCGAACGGGACGGCGGTGCGGCGATCGCCGTGGCGGGCGAGCATGATGCCGATCCCGACCACCGCACCGAGCAGGAAGCCGGCGAACGTGCCGATGACCACTGTGGACCATGACAGGTAGGCCAGCACGCCGCCGAGCAGACCGGAGAGCTTGACGTCGCCCAAGCCCATGCCGGCCGGGTGGGCGAGAGTGATGGTGGCGAAGAAGGCGAGCAGGGCGGCGGCGCCGATGCCGGCCCGGGCCAACGCCCACCCGTCGCGCTCAGCCAGCGCCGAGGCGGCCAGCAGCAGCGCGAGCACCGGGTAGGAGGGCAGCACGATCGCGTTGGGCAGCCGCCGGCAGTCCAGGTCGATCACGGCGAGCGCGATGCCGATCGCGGCGAAGTAGAGGTACGCGGGCAGTGCGTTGAGCAGGTGCAGGTCGGCCAACCGCCAGGCCAACGCGGCGAAGACCACGCCGGTGACCACCTCGACAAGCGGGTAGCGCACGCCGAAGCGGGCGCCGCAGTCGGCGCACCGGCCGCCCAGCACCAGCCAGCCGACGACCGGCAGGTTGTGCCGGGCGCGAACCGGATGTCCGCACGCCGGACAGTGCGACGGCGGCCGCGCCAGCGACTCGCCCCGCGGCACCCGGTAGATCACCACGTTGAGGAATGAGCCGACGGCCAGCCCGACCAGCCCGGCCACCACGGGTACCACCCACACCCCGACATCATCGCCGCCGCCGGTGCACCCGCCGGGCCGGGTGGCGGCCCGGGCATCGACTCTGGGTAGGTTCAAGGATTTGGCCCGTATATGAAGGGAGGTGAGGGCTCTTTTCCGGAAAGTGCCCAGAGCGACCGGGCTCGAAGCCCGCACCACCAGGCCGGAGCCGGCTCGGCGCGCCGGGGTGGCGATCGTGTCTCCGACACACCCTGGCGTGTCAGATCGACCAGGAGAAGGCTGTATACAGCACCCTTGGTGGGACGGGACGGCCGATGTCGACCGAACCGATCACCTGATTGCCCGGTGTTGCGCCGGGTGGTTGCGTGACAGCGACATTCGCACCTTATCTGTACTCTGCCGGCGGTCATCGAAGGACATTCACGTGGAATATTTCGTCTACGCGGTCGCGGCTCTGCTCGTCGTGTCCGTGGGACTCTTCGTTAAGGCAGCCCTGTTCAGCCGCCGGCCGCAGAAGACCGGTCTGCTCTTCATGCTGCTGGCCATGCCGCTCTACATGGTCTACTACGCCGACCGATGGCCGTTCGGGCACCTGCCGATGCGCGACCTGGTCAGCAGCGGGTTGGCCAACCGGCAAGGCGCGGACTTCCAATTCGAGTCCGATATCGCGCCCGCGGCCGTGCTCAGCGTGCTGCTGCTGGTGCACATGACGGTGTTCCAGCGGGTCGCGGTGCGCCAGCGGATCCAGCGCGTCGCCGACCCGATCGCCAACTTCTTCGCCGGTGCGACCTGCGCCACCCTCATCGGGGGCACGCTGGTCTCGACGTTCCACTGGGGCTGGCAGGGCGCGGTGATCGTCGCGTCCGTCTTCGCGCTGGTCTACCTCGGTGCGCTCGCGCTGCTTGCGGCGATCGTCGAGATCGTGGTCGAGCTGTCGAAGCTGATCGCGACCTGGGTCATGCGCAAGGTGTTCGCGGTCGCCACGTTCATCACCCGCATCGCGAGCTTCGTCTCCTCCCTCTCCGGCCGGCTCGGCCTCAACGCGCTGGTCGAGCGGCTGCGCGCGGAGAACCAGGCGCAGGAGGCCACCTTCCAGGAGGAGCAGGAGACCCAGGACCGCGCGCTCTACGAGGCCTACCTGCGTGACCGGGCCCGCCGGCGCCGGTTGCTGCAGAAGCGTGGCAAGCTGAGCGCGGACGCGGGGGCGGAACCGGCCTTCCCGGGCCGGGCGTCGTCCACTTCGGACGGTGCGCCGACCACCGCCGCCAACGCCACCGGTCCGGACGTCCAGTTCGCCGTGCCCAGCCAGCCGACGGAGTCCCGGCCGGCCGAGTTCTCGTAAGGGCGGCGCCACCGGCACGTAAGCTGGCGGGATGCTGGAGCGCGCGGGTCGTCTACTGTCGGTCAACCTCGCCGTGACGCGGATGAGCACGGCGGAGGGCGTCGGCGTCACCGGCATCGACAAGCAACCCACGCCCGGCCTGGTGTCGGTGCGGGCGCCCGGACCTCGCCTGACCGGTCTCGGCAGTGGGCTCGTCGGCGACCGGACCCTCGACATGACCCACCACGGTGGCGACGACCAGGCGGTCTACGCGTACGCCCGGGAAGACCTCGATGAATGGCAGCGTGAGCTCGGCCGGGATCTGCCCAGCGGGGTCTTCGGGGAGAACCTGACCACAGAAGGCGTCGATGTCACCGCCGCCCGGGTCGGGGAGCGGTGGCTCGTCGGTGACGAGGTGCTGCTGCAGGTCACCGTCCCGCGCATTCCGTGCAGCACGTTTGCCGCCTGGATGGTGGAGCAACAGTGGGTCAAGCGCTTCACCGTACGCGCCAAGCCGGGCACCTACCTCAGGGTCGTGCAGGGTGGGCAGATCCGGGCCGGCCAACCGATCCGGGTGGTGCACCGGCCCGACCACGACGTCACCGTCGGCCTCACGTTCCGGGCGCTCACCCGCGAGCCCGAACTGCTGGAGAAGCTCGTCGATGTGGAGGAGCTGCCCGAGCACGTGCGCCAGAAGGCCCGCCGGCGCATCGCCGGGGTGCCCGTCGAGTGACGCCCGCGGTCTCGGCTAGTCCAGGGCGACCGCGATGACGTCCGGCGTCTCCTGCCCACGTGGGCCGGGCTGGACCGTGATGTAGGCCACGCGGTTCTCGACGGAGACCCGCTCGATCGGCGCGCGGGCCAGCTCCGGCGGCAGCGACGCCGCCCGCGACGAGCCGGAACGAGCGTCGATGACCATCAATCGCCCGTCGCCCGCGGCCACCACGGTCCGGTTGTCGATGGGCGCCAACCGCGCATCGTGCAGCCCGAACGTCGCGCTGACCGTGGTCCCATCCCGGGAGTACAGGCGCAGGTCACCCGCCGCGATGAACAGCCCGTCGTCGGTCACCTCGAGGGCGCTCATCGGTGTAGGCGAAACGATGTGGATCAGCTCCGGGCCGCCGGAGGTGCGTAATCCCCGCACCTCGTGGTGGTCCCGGACCATGACCATCCCCGGCACGAGCCGGGCCTCGGTAAGGACGTGGGCATCCGGGCGACCGTCCCGACCGGGGCCGTCCGGCCCGCCCGGCCCGCCCGGCCCATCCGGCCCGCCCGGCCCCGGCGGGGAACCCGAGGGCTCGGCGGGCGGTTGTCGGCCCGGCTCGGCCGTGAGCTGATACTGCTGGGTCCACCGGCAGCTGCGCGTCCGGGTGTCGTAGAGCGCAGTCCGGGCGGCCGAGCCCTGGACGGACTGGGTCACCAGGAGATCGGCGTCGGCCCGGGTCGGGTTGCCCAGCTCCGGGGCCTGGCCGCCGACGGGTGCCGGCGGGCGTGGACTGCGCCAGACCATCTCGCCCAGGCCGTCGAGGCCCACGAGCGCGCTGCCCAGGTTCAGGTACGCCCGGTCAGGAGCGACCGTGACGCCCAGGATGTGCGGCGGCCCGGCGCTACCGGCCGCGTCCTGTTCGCGCTGAGCCACGTCGATGCCGGGTTGGCGCAGCGCCCCGGTCACCGGGTCGAGCAGCCACAGCCGCTGATCGCCGACGGCGAGAACCGTGTCACCCCAGAGGAGCAGCCCGCCGGGCTCGGCGACGGATGACTGCCGCCAGAGCGGCTGGCCGCGCCGGTCGACGGCGATGACCTCGCGGCCGTCGATGGCGATGATGTGCTGGCCCTGGTGCACCAGCACCCGTTCGCCGAGGGCCGGGGATCCTTGCCGCGGCGGGCCGGCGTTCGTGCGTACCTGCCAGAGCACCGAGCCGAAGCCACGACGGTTGAACATGCCGGCCGCCGCGGCCAGGCCGCCGCTGACCGCGGCCGCGCCGACCACGCCGCCGAGCACGAGCAGGGTCCGCCGGCGCAGCTGGACGCGGCGCGGCGCGGCGACGTGGACCACCGGCGGCGCGGCGCCGGCGATCTGCCAGCCGGGCCCCGGCGGTGTCACCCCCGACGCGGCGAGGATGCGGGTGAGCTCCGCCGCGGTCGGTCGGTCATCGGGGCGCTTGCTGACGCAACGCACCACCAGCGGCCGCAGCGGCGCGGGCAGGGCGGAGAGGTCGTAGCGGCCCAGCGTGATCTGCATGATCTGCGCGTACATCGTGCCGTCGTTGACGAGGTTGCGTGCGGTGGCGGCGTAGACGAGCGTGGCGCCGAGGGAGAAGATGTCGCCGGCCGATCCGGCTTCGCTGCCGTGGATGCGCTCGGGGGCCATGAACGACGGCGTGCCCACCACCAGGCTCGTGGTCATCCGGGTCACGTTGGGGGCCAGGGCGATGCCGAAGTCGATGATGTGGGGTCCGGAGTCGTCGAGGAGCACGTTGCTCGGCTTGAGGTCGCGGTGCACCAGCCCGACCCCGTGGATCGAGGCGAGCGCCTCGGCCAGGCCGGCGGCGAGGGTGAGCACCGGGCCGGGCGCCATCGGACCGCGCTCCGCCACCAGCTCCTCCAGGCTCGGCCCGTCGATGTAGGTGGTGGCGAGCCAGGGCAGGGCGGCCTCGGTGTCGGCGTCGACCACGGCGGCGGTGTAGAGCGGGCTGACCGTACGGGCGGACGCGACCTCCCGGGCGAAGCGCAGCCGGAACGAGCTGTCCTCGGCCAGCTCGGCCCGGATCACCTTGATGGCCACCCGCCGCCCGGAGCGTGACTGTCCAAGGTAGACACGCCCCATGCCGCCGGCGCCCAGCACGCCGAGCAGGCGGTAGGACGCGATGGTCGTCGGGTCGGACGCGGCCAGTGGCTTCATAGCCCACTCTCTGCGGGACGCGTGATCGACGGCATCCTATCCGCGCGTGGGCGTGGTGGCGGACCGGACGGCCGCCAATACTGCCGGTTGCTCAGCCGCCGGCGACCTCGACCAGGAAGTCGGTGGCCAGGCCGAGCAGCAGCCCGCCGAGCAGCCCCCAGTAGAGGGCCAGCGGCCGCCCGAGGCGGAAGGCGACCCTGAGCAGCTGCACGATGACGTAGAGGATCGAGCCGGCCGCCAGGGCCAGGAACCCGAGGTAGACGGTCTCGTTGACGAACGACTGGCCGATGACCGTACCCAGGAAGGTTGGCCCGCCGGCGATGAGGCCGAGCAGGGCGAGCAGGCCCCAGCTGGGCCGCTCCTCGCTGCCGGCGAGCGGGGCCACGATGCCGAAGCCTTCGGTGGCGTTGTGCAGCCCGAAGCCGATGACGAGCAGCACGGCCAGGCCGATCTCGCCGGCCGCGGCCGACTGGCCGATGGCGAGGCCTTCGGAGAGGTTGTGCAGGCCGATTCCGATCGCGATCAGGAAGGCCAGGCGGCGG
>JBLNGJ010000425.1:0-19767 GCA_050264675.1 Micromonosporaceae bacterium | reverse complement strand
GCACCCGATGCTCAGCGGTGAACCAGCCCATGGCGTGCGTATAGTCGCTGGGTCGTTCTTGAGTGACCCCGGCCTGGGGCGAGACGAGCGGGAGCGGGTCGCGGGTGGGGTTAAGCAGGCGGTCGGCGGCGTAAGCGGTGTGCAGGTAGTAGTCGAGGATCCGGCCGACCGTGGCTTGGCGCTCCCGGTCGGTGTCGGTGGTCTCGGCCAGCGTGGTGGCGTAGCTGCGCAGTAGGTCGTGACGGGTGTAGCGGCCCGTCGTGGGTTCGGTGAGCAGGCTGGCCTGGGTCAGCTCGGCTAGTACCGGCCGCACTGCGTCTGGGGTGATGCCGGCGAGGCTGGCGGCGGCGGGTGCGCCGATATCCGGTCCGGAGTGCAGGCCGAGCAGCCGAAACAGTCGGGCCGCCGGCGGAGTCAGCGCGTGGTAGGACCAGGAGAACACCGCCTGTACATCGGTGTGTGGGTCATCACCGGTCAGCGTCTGCCAACGTTGCCGGGCATCGGTCAGCTCAGCGGCGAGCACGTGCAGCGGCAGACGGGGCCGAGCAGCGGCGCGGG
The DNA here is from genome assembly GCA_050264675.1 of Micromonosporaceae bacterium. Taxonomy (GTDB): domain Bacteria; phylum Actinomycetota; class Actinomycetes; order Mycobacteriales; family Micromonosporaceae; genus JBLNGJ01. Next base: position 19,209 of record JBLNGJ010000425.1, on the reverse strand, counting down.
CCGCGACCAGCGCTAGCGCAAGCGGCAACCGGGCGCACCGGGCGCATCGGGTGATGATCTCTACGACTGAGTCAGGCTCGGCGCTGACCCGGTGCAGGCCGAGACGCCGGGCCAACAGGTCGCGCGCCTCGGCCACCGACAACAGATCCAGGTCGATGGGGTGCGCACCGTCGGCGGCAACCAGGCCGGAGAGCTCGTTGCGGCTGGTCACCAACACCAGGCAGCCCGCCGCACCGGGCAGCAGCGGGCGGACTTGGGCGGAGTCATGGGCGTTGTCGAGCACGACCAGCATTCGCCGGCCCGCCATGAGGCTGCGGTACAACGCGGCCTGCGCGTCCAGATCGACCGGGATCCGTTCCCTGAGGACCTGTAAGGCGTCGAGAAAGCGGCGCACCGCCTCGGCCGGTGTCATCACCTGGCCGCCCGGGCTGAACCCGCGCAGGTCGACATAGAGCTGCCCGTCCGGGAACCGGTCGGCCACCCGGTGTGCCCAATACACGGCCAGGGCGGTCTTGCCCACCCCAGCGGTGCCGCCGATCGCGGAGATGACCACGGCGGCGCCAACCTCGGCCCGCCCGGGCACGAGCCTGGTCAGCGTGGCCAGCTCATCGGCGCGGCCGGCGAAATGTGCCACCACCGAGGGCAGCTGCCGCGGTATCACGGGCACCGCAGTCGGCGCGCCGGTTGCCGGTTGCGGCTCCGGCGTGCCGCGCAGGACGTGCCGGTGCGCTTCGCGGAGCTGTGGACCCGGGTCGGCGCCTAGCTGCCCGAGCAGCCGTTGCCGGACTGCGGTGTAGCAGGCCAGTGCCTCGGCGGTGTGCCCGGCGGCGTGCAGGGCTCGGATCTGCGCCGCCGCCAACGGCTCCTCCAATGGATGCTCGCCGACCAGCGCCGTCAACCGCGCGATCGCCGCCGCCGGGTTGGACACCGCGATCTCGGCCTGCGCCCAGGCGACCACGACGTCGAGGTACTCACGCTGCCAGCCGGCCCGCATGCTGGCGATCCAGTCACCGGCCAGCCCAGCCAGCGGCTGGCCCGCCCACAGCCCGACCGCCTGCCGCAGCAACCCCACCCGGTCGGTGATCGTGTCGGTGAGCCTGGCCTGGGCCACCAGATCCTGGAATCGATGCAGATCTACCTGGTCACGATCGACGGTCAGCGCGTACCCACCCGAGCGGCGCACCACGTCCACCTCATCGGACACACCGTCAGTGCAGGAACGCAATCTCCGCCGCAGATGAGCGACATGGGCCTGCAGCGCCCGCCGCGCCTTGTCGGGGATCGCCGTTCCCCACACCCGATCCAGCAGTACGTCCACCGGCACCGGCCGTCCAGCGTCCACCGCCAACGCCGCCAACACCGTGCATCGCCGCGGCGGCCCCATCTGCACCGTCTGCCCGGAGTCGGTGACCACCTCAACCGCACCCAACAGCCGGATCAGCACCATCCCCCCGTCCTCCGTCAACCATGCATAGCCATGACGACGCGCGGCAACAATTAGGCAACCCCCACGCCGCAGGCTAAGCCATGACGCACGCTCGCTCGCCGGTCTGGCCAACCAACGGTGATCGACACTCCCGCAGTGCCCGCGGGACAATCCTATTGATCCGGCCGGATAGATTCGAGGCATGACCGGCGCGGGGGCGCGGCCGGTCGGCGTAGCCGATGAGGCCCGCGCGTGGGTGGTGGGGACATTCGGACGGTTGCTGAGGTCCTTGCGGTTGGCGGCGGGCCACACCCAGGAAAGCTTGGCGGCCAAGGCCGGGGTGAGCCCGAGGGCGATCAGTTATCTCGAGACTGGACGGATCAGCCATCCGCAGTTGGCCACCGTTGACGCATTGGCCGACGCGTTGACCCTCAGCTCCGACATGCGGGAGCGGATGCGGGCGGATGCGGGCCGCAGCGGTGAGCTGAGGCCGATCAGCGTCCCGCATCAGCTGCCGGCGCCGACCCAATGGTGGGTTGGCCGAGAGTCTGAGTCACACACCGCTCTGCGCTGGGGCCGAGGCGGCGGTGTGCTGGTCGTCTCCGGCATGCCGGGCGTAGGTAAGACGGCCTTCGCGCTGCGCATCGCCGAGCTGCTGGCGTCGCGGTTTCCGGATGGCCAGCTCTTTGCCGACCTACGTGGCGCGGGCGAGAACCGGACCATCGCACCGGAAGTCCTGGCCGGCTTTCTGCGTGCGCTCTCTGGTGCCGGGGCGCAGGTCGCCAGCGGTGTCGACGAGGCGAGTGCTCATTTTCGCTCGGCGGTCGCGGGTCGTCGGGTACTGGTGCTGCTGGACGATGCAGCCACCGAGGGTCAGGTCCGGCCGCTGCTGCCTGGCTCACCGGGCTGTCTGACGTTGGTCACCAGTAGGCGGGCGCTGACCGGCCTGCCGAACGCGCGCCTGCTCGTTCTCGATGCGCTGCCTAGCCTGCCGGCCACCCAGTTGCTGCACCTGATCGCGGGGGAGCACGTGCTCGATCGTGAGTCGCCGTCGGCCATCGACGCGCTCGTGGAGGTCTGCGGCGGGCTGCCGCTGGCGATTCGCGTTGTTGGCGGCCGCCTGGCTAGCCGGCCCCGCGGCGGCTTGGCTCGCATCCTCGTCCGGCTTCGCGGCGACCAGGAGCGGTTTCTCAACTTGTCGTCGGGTGATCTCGACCTGCGCCGCGTGTTCGACGAGTCGTACCTCGCGTTGCCGGCACCGACCCAGGTCGTGTTCCGCCGATTGGGCTTGTTTCCTGGCCCGGACTTCACCGTCGAGGCCGCCGCGGTGCTCGCCGGCGTACCCGTTGATCAGGCCGAGGATGCGGTGGACCGCCTCGTCGATGACAGCCTCGTTCAGATCACCGCGACCGGACGTCATCGCCTGCATGACTTGGTTCGCCGGTACGCGATGGATCGCTGCCGCGTCGATGACGATCCGACGATGTGCGCTCGGGCGATCCAGCACCTGTGCCGGTGGTATCTGGTCGCGGCGGACGCTGCTGATCGGGTGTTGGTGCCCGTACGGGTGCGCCCAGCGCTCGACACCGATCACAGCGGTCTCCCGCCGGTTACGGTCGCCACTACGGCTCAGGCGTTGGACTGGTTGGAAGGTGAGCGCGCCAACGCTGTCGCGGTGGCCGCAGCCGCGGCCCGCCACGGTCAGCACCTCACCGCCTGGCAGATCGCGGCAGCCGTGGGCGGTCAACTGGAGCTGTGCGGATATACGGACGAGTGTGTGAGCATCCACGAGATCGGGCTGGCATCCGCCCGCGCCAACGCAGATGCCAGCGCCGAGGCGGGGATGCTCAACGGCTTGGGCACCGCGTATTGGCATCAGGAGCGGTTCGCCGAGGCGATCGAGTGTTATCGCCGAGCTGGTGACATCTGGCATCAGCTCAACGACCCGCGTGGCGTGGCGGCCATGCTGAACAACTTGGGCAGCGCCTACGGCATCGTCGGTCGGCACGAGGAAGCCATCGAGTGCCTGAGGCAGGCTCTGTCGATGTCGACCCGCGTCACCGACGCCGACCCGAGCTACGCGTTGCACAACCTCGGCCACGCCTACCACGAATCCGGTCGGCACCGCGAGGCGCTCGCAGCTCTCGGCCGGGCGTTACGGATCCGCCGGGCCAAGGGCAACACCAAGGGTGCGGCGATCACTATGCACTGCCTCGGCGACACCCTGCTCGGCTTGGGCCGTCCACACGATGCGTGCCGATGGCTGTTGCAGGCCCTGGGCATGTTCCGTCACCACGGCAACCGGTACGGGGAAGCCGCCGCGTTGCGCAGCCTGGCGAGCGTCCACCGCGTCCTGCACCTTGACGCCGACGCGGCCGAACTACTCCAGGCGGCGATTCCGCTCTATCGAGCCCTGGGCCGCCGGACCGACCTCGCCGCCGCCAACTACGAGCTCGACGTGGCGGCATCTGGTTAACAGGGGCACCGTGTTATACCGGCAGGCGTTAACACGGTGCCCCTTCTTTCAACTCGGCGGGCCGAGGCACAGGGTCACCCGGGCGCCGCCGAGCGGGCCCGTACCCACCGAGAGGCCGCCGCCGCTCGCCTCGGCGGCCCGGCGGGCGATGTCGAGGCCCAGCCCGGTCGAGCCGGCTCCACTGTGGCCACGCTGAGCCCAACGGTTGGCGAAGCCCGGGCCAGCGTCGTCGACGATGACCGTGCCGCCGCCGTCGGGCCGGAAAACCACCTCGACCCGCAGCGGCGTGCCGTCCGGCGTGTGGGTGAAGACGTTCTCCAGCAACGCATCCAGGGCGGCGGTGAGGTCCGCGTACGCCGCCCGCACCGGCACCGCCTGCGGAGGCAACACGCACTCGACCGCGCGTCCGGTGTCTTCGGCCAACGCCGTCCAGAACGAAACCCGGTCAGCCACGACCGCGACAAGGTCGCACGACGGTCGGGCACCCTCGCGCCCCGGCCGCCGCGCCGCCCGGATCACCTCGTCCACCGATCGGGACAGCGCGTCCACATCGGCCGACAGGCGGGCCCGCTCGTCCGGGTCGCGCAGCGAGTCCAGGTCCAGCCGCAAGGCAGTGACCGGCGTACGTAGCCGGTGCGCCAGGTCGGCCGCGCTCTCCCGTTCGGCGGCGAGCAGCTCGCCGATGCGCGCGGCGAGGCGGTTGAGCTCCGCGCCGACGACGCGGACCTCCGGGGGCCCGTCGGGTTCGGACCGAGCGCCGAGGTCGCCGGCGGAGAGCCGTTCGGCCGTGCCGGCCAGCGCGGTGACCGAGCCGACGAGTCGGCGGCCGAGCCGGTCGGCCACGATCAGCCCGACCACGAACAGGCCGAGTCCAAGTAGGGCGAGCACGCTCCAGGTGCGCAGGACGCCTTGGTGCAGCCCGGCATCGGGAACGAACGAGCGGATCACCGCGGTGCCACCGGGCAGGCCCTGCACCGGCACGAGGACCTCCACCCCGCCGGAGGACTCGGCCGTGAACGCTTGGCCCCGGCGGGCCAGCTCGACCGCGGGCGAGGACGTCGCCGGTGCGCCCAGCACCCGCCCGTCCGGTAGGAAGATCGACACATGGGCACCGCTCGGGTCGGCCCAGACCTGGTCGAGGCGGCTCTGGTCCAGCGCGACCAAGGCGGCCAGCGACTGGGCCTGCAGCGTCGCCGCCGAGATGGCCCGCTGCTCGGCCTCGCTACGCAGCAGCAGACCCAGCGGCACCAGGAAGGCGAGCAGCACCAGCGAGGTCGTCGCCGCGACCACGCCGGTCAGCTGCCGGCGCACGGCCCACCCGCCGGCGCTGGGGCGGACAAGCGCACCCCGACGCTGCGCACCGTCTGCAGGTAACGCGGCTCCTGTGCGCTCTCGCCCAGCTTGCGACGCAGCCAGGACAGGTGCACATCGACGGTCTTCTCGGCCCCGCCGTACGGCTGATGCCACACCTCGGCGAGCAGCTCTCGTTTGGTGACCACCTGGCCGGCGCGCTCGGCGAGGTAGAGCAGCAGGTCGAACTCTCGCGGGGTGAGATCGAGCACCGCCCCGTCGAGCTCGACCCGGCGCCCGGCCGGGTCGACGGTGAGGCAGCCAATAGTGATCGGCTCGCGTCGCCGCTCGCCGTCGGCGGCCCGGCGCAGCACGGCCCGGATACGGGCCTCGAGTTGGCCGGCACTGAACGGCTTGACCAGGTAGTCGTCGGCGCCCCCGTCGAGTGCCCGCACGATCTCCGCTTCATCCTCGCGCGCCGTGGCGACGATGACCGGCACCGCGCTGACCGCGCGCAACATGCGCAGCACCTCGTAGCCGTCCAGGTCGGGCAGGCCCAGGTCGATCACGACGAGATCCGGCCGACCCTGCACCGCCGCCTCGAGACCGGCCAGGCCGGCCGGCGCCGAGCTGGTCGCGTACCCCCGCTCGCCTAGTGCCCGCAGCAAGGCCGAGCGGACCCGCGGATCGTCCTCCACCACCAGGATGTGTGGCACGCTGCGAGGCTACCGGCCCAGTCGCGCGCCTTCCGGCGGCGGCGAAAACCTTGGCCCAGGCTTAGCGTGGCCTTAACCCGGTGGGCACGATCGTTGCTGTCATGGCCAACGCCGAACACCCGGACCAGACTGCTGTCATGCCCACCACGGCGGTACCCCTCGCTCACACCGAACCGGTCACCGGCCGGCCCGGCATCCTGTCGAGGACGCCGCTGCGCCTCATCGTGTGGACGACCGGGGCGATCGTGGCGATCGGCGTCGCCACGGCTGCGGTGGTTGCGGCCACCGGCGGCCGAAACATACTCAGCGCCGACGACGTCGCGGCTCAGCTCGCTGCGGCCGGGCCCAGCGGGGCCGAGCCGGGCAACGAGGTGCTCGACCCGGGCGTCCCGGCCGGTCCCGGCACGGTCGTGGGTACGCCCGGCGGCACGGTCGTGGTGCAGTGCCGGGGTGACCTGACCGCACTCGTCAGCTGGAGCCCCAACCCGGGCTTCCGGGCCGATCACGTGGTGCGGGGCCCCGCCACGCGGGCCAGCCTGTGGTTCGAGAGCGACACGGCCGAGGACGTGCAGGTCGAGGTGACCTGCCACAACGGCACCCCGACCGCCCGCCAACAGGTCGAGGCCGACGACCACGGCGGGCGCGGACACAACGATGGCGGATCGAGCGGCCCCGGCGGCGGTTAGGCGGGCCCGGCGGCGGGTCGAGCGGCCCCGGCGGCGGTTAATAGGGGCACCGTCCTATACCGCCAGGCGTTAACACGGTGCCCGTGCTTCCCAAGGCCGCGTGAGGATCGTCACGGCGGCGCGGCGGCCGGTGGTGCCGGGGTGTACCCGTACCATCGCCCCCATAGGGGCCCGGCGCGCCGTCGTGCCTGCCCGCCATCGACGTATCGCGAGGTCGCATGACACCCGTCGTCCTCATCGCCGAAGAGCTCGCCCCGGCGGCGATCGACGTGCTGGCGCACGATTTCGATGTGCGCCATGTGGATGGCACCGACCGGGCGGCCCTGCTGGCGGCGCTGCCGGACGCGGACGCGGTGATCGTGCGCAGCGCGACGCAGATCGACGCCGACGCGGTTGCGGCTGGTGGCCGGCTCAAGGTGATCGCACGGGCCGGCGTCGGCCTGGACAACATCGAGGTGCCCGCGGCGACCACGCGTGGGGTGATGGTGGTCAATGCGCCCACCTCGATCATCGTCTCGGCAGCCGAACAGGCGGTGGCGCTGCTGTTGGCGGTGGCCCGCAACACGGTGGCCGCCTCGACCGCGCTCAAGCGCGGCGACTGGCAGCGGGCCCGCCATGCGGGCGTGGAGGTGGCTGGTAAGACGGTCGGCATCGTGGGCCTCGGCCGCATCGGGGTGCTCTTCGCCCAGCGCATCGCCGCCTTCGGCACCCGTCTGATCGCCTACGACCCTTATGTGCAGCCGGCCCGGGCGGCCCAGCTCGGCGTGCGCATGGTCGGGCTGGACGAGCTGCTGGCCGAGTCGGACTTCATCTCGATCCACGCACCGAAGACGGCCGAGACGGTGGGGTTGATCGGCGCCCGCGAGCTGGCCATGGTCAAGCCGGGCGTACGCATCATCAACGCGGCCCGGGGCGGCCTGGTCGACGAGCAGGCGCTCGCCGACGCGATCGCCGAGGGTCGGGTGGCCGGCGCCGGCATCGATGTTTTCGTCAAGGAACCGTGCACCGCCTCGCCGCTGTTCGCCTTCGACAACGTGGTGGTCACCCCGCACCTGGGCGCGTCGACCCACGAGGCGCAGGACAAGGCCGGCCTCGCCGTGGCCCGCAGCGTCAAGCTCGCCCTGGCCGGGGAGTTCGTGCCGGACGCGGTCAACGTGCAGGCCGGCGGGGTGATCGCCGAGGACGTGCGACCGCTGCTGCCGCTGGCCGAGAAGCTGGGCCGGGTCTTCACCGCGGTCGCCGGTGGACTGGCCGCCGCGGTGACCGTCGAGGTCAGCGGCGCGGTGGTGGAGAACGACGTCAGCGTGCTGCGTCTGGCCGCGACCAAGGGCCTGTTCGCCGCCGTGGTCGAGGAGCAGGTCACCTACGTCAACGCGCCGATGCTCGCGGCCGAGCGGGGCGTCGATGTGAGCCTGCTCGCGTCGCCGGACACGGCCGACCGGCGTGACCTGGTCACGGTGCGGGGCGTGCTCGCCGACGGCCGCATCGTCTCGGTCTCCGGCACCTATCTGGCCGAGCCGCGCGAGGCGCTCAAGCTCACCGAGCTCGACGGCTTCGACCTTGAGCTGGACGCCGACGGCGTGCTGCTGTTCTTCCGTTACCTGGACCGCCCCGGTGTGGTCGGGGCCATCGGGACGATCCTCGGCGAGGCCGGCGTGAACATCGCCGCGATGCAGGTCGCCCGGCGCCAGGCCGGCGGCGAGGCGCTGATGACGCTCACCGTGGACTCGGCCGTCGGTGCCGACCTGCTGGCCCGGGCGGCCGAGGTCATCGGGGCCGCCGCGGCGTCCACAGTAGATCTTACTGATTGACGCATCGCCTTCCGTCAAGATCCCCCGCGAAAGCCGCGGCGACCTGTCCGTCAGCGCCTTACCCGAGGTAAGTTGCAGAGACGACAATGCGTCCCCCACAAGGTAAGACGCAGCTGATGGCCCGGAGGTACTGATGACCGACGGTGTAACGCCCGACTTCGTGATCAATCGGACCCGCCATCGTGTTTCTGCTGCTGAACGCCGTGCGCTCATGGTGGATCCGGGCTTCGGCCGGGTCTTCACCGACCACATGGTCACCATCCGGTACGCCGAAAGTAAGGGCTGGTACGACGCCCGGGTCGAGCCGCGGGCACCCATCCCGATGGACCCGGCCACCGCCGTGCTGCACTACGCCCAGGAGATCTTCGAAGGGCTCAAGGCGTACCGCGCCGAAGACGGTGGGGTGAACCTGTTCCGTGCGGAGATGAACGCCCACCGCTTCCAGGACTCGGCCCGGCGCATGGCCATGCCGCCGCTGCCCGAGGCGCTGTTCATGGGCTCGATCGAGCAGCTGGTGCGGCTCGACCGCGCCTGGGTGCCGACCGACCCGGAGGGCTCGCTCTACCTGCGTCCGTTCATGTACGCAAGCGAGGCGTTCCTCGGCGTCAAGCCGTCCGCCGAGTACCACTATGTCCTGATCGCCTCGCCGGTCGGCTCGTACTTCAAGAACGGCGGCGTGCGCCCGGTGACGGTGTGGATCTCTGACACGTTCACCCGGGCGGCTCCGGGCGGCACCGGCGCGGCCAAGTGCGGTGGCAACTACGCGGCCAGCCTCGCCGCGCAGGCCGAAGCGATCGAGCACGGGTGCGACCAGGTCATATTCCTGGACGCGGTGAAGCGGCGCTGGGTTGACGAGCTCGGCGGCATGAACGTGTTCTTCGTCTACGACGACGGCAGCCTGGCCACGCCACCGCTGACCGGCACGATCTTGCCCGGCATCACCCGCGACTCCGTGATCACCCTCGCCCGAGACCTCGGTCACGAGGTGGCCGAACGGCCGGTCGAGATGCGCCAATGGCAGGCCGACGCGCAGGCCGGACGCCTGCGCGAGGTCTTCGCGTGCGGCACGGCAGCGGTGATCACACCGATCGGTTCGGTGCGCATGCGCAAGGGCGAGTTCACCATCGCCGACGGCGGCATCGGCCCGGTGACTGCCAAGGTGCGCCAGCGCCTGCTCGATCTGCAGCGCAGCCGGGTCGAGGACCGCTACGGCTGGGTGCGCCGGATCCTGGAGCCGCCGGCGCCCCGTCAGCCCCGGGCTAGGCCGGTGCCGGCGCGCGCTCGATCGTGAGGTGCGCGCGCATGGCGTCCACATGCTCGGCGGTGACGCCGGCCGCCGCGCAATACCCGGCCACCGATCCGTGCCGGGCCCGCAGCTCACCCAGGAACGTGAGCATGCCCTCGCCCGGGCAGACCTTGAAGTGCGTCCAGCGTTGCCGGGTCAGCGTGGGATCGTTGCGGCGGCGGTAGTCCCAGTAGCCGGCCTCGGCGAGTTCGCTCAGCTCGAAGTCGGCGGCGATGTCGGCGTCGGCCACACCGAGCAGTGACAGGGTCAGCGCGGCCACTACGCCGGTGCGGTCCTTGCCGGCGATGCAGTGAAAGACCAGCGGTGCACTGCGCTCGTCGGCGATGAGCCGCAGTGCCGCACCGATGCCGTCGGCGGCCTCGGTGGTCAGCTCGTGGTAGCGCTGTACCAGATAGCGCGCCCGGTCGGCGGTATCGGCGAACTCGGCCGCTGGCCAGTACGGGTGCGGCAGGTGCAGGTGGTGGTAGGTGAACCCGTCGAACTGCGGTATCCGCCCGTCGCTGGTCACCTCATCGGTACGGCGCAGATCCACCACAGTTCGGATGCCCAGCGCCGCGAAGCGCTCCCGGTCGGTCTCGGCCAGGCGGGCCAGGTCGTCGGAGCGGTAGAGCCGGCCCCAGCGCAGGACCCGTCCGTCCGCCGTGGGATAACCGCCCAGGTCGCGGAAGTTGAAGATGTTCTCGAACCGAACCCCGCGCTCTGGCACACCCCGACCCTAGCTCCGCAGGGTGAGCACCAGAGAATCAACGATCTTCTCTGGCAGGTTGTTCGCGTGGACCACGATCGGGGCCTCGTCGGGCCCCGGCACCTCGAGGTCGCGCAGTTGGTTCTCGAACAGCCGAACCGGGAAGAAGTGGCCGGGCCGGTGCGCCACGCGTTGGCGCAGCACGTCCGGTTCGGCGGCCAGGTAGACCACGCGCAGCCCGGGCGCCGCCGCTCGGAGCTGGTCGCGGTAGCGGCGTTTGAGTGCGGAGCACGCCAGGATCGCCGGTTCACCGTCGGCGTGCCCGCGGGCCAGCCAATCCGCGATCGATCGCAGCCACGGCTCGCGGTCGGCGTCGGCGAGCGGGATACCGGCGGTCATCCTGGCGATGTTCGCCGCCGGGTGCAGGTCATCGGCGTCGAGAAAGGGCCAGCCGAGCCGGCGCGCCAGCAGCCTGCCGACCGTGCTCTTGCCGCTGCCCGAGACGCCCATGACGAGCACGGCCTGGTCGGTCACTCCGACGAACCTTCCGTTCTGGGCGGGGGGGGGGGGGGGGGGGGGGGCCCCCCCCCCCCCCCCCCGCGTCCAGTGGGGTACGGCGTCGGCGCTCAGCGCGCGGGACCACCGCCCGGGGCGAAGCCCTGGAGGCCGCCGTTGTACCCGGAGCCGTACGTATCGCCGTAGTGGCCCCCGACCTTGTCACGGTAGCTGGGTTCACCCCACATGTCGGGGTCATAGTCGGGGGAGGACTTGATCTGTTCCTTGGTGCGGTCGAGGTAGACCTTGCGGTCGTCGGGGTCGATGCGGGTCACCGTACCCGCTGGCAGCAGCACCTTGTGGCCGAAGATCCATGGTCCGGTGTCGACCACGATGTAGCTCTCGTCCGTCGCTTGGCTCGTCGCGCAGACCTTGCCGATGCTGCCGTCGGTCGCCTCGACGTGGTACCCGACGATCTCCTGCTCGGCCGACCAACCAGCATCGGGACGGTAGTTCCACGGGTCGAACTGCGACATGTTGTCCACCGCTGCACCTCCGTTCATCGGTGTCGTTGCGGCGATACCCGGGGAACGTCCCGTTACACATGAAATTGACGAAACGACCGGACTGTGGGCGGACTGCGTGCTCTGCGCCGCGGATCGTGATCACCGTCTTGACCGGGCCGGGCAGATCGGCTCGATCGGGCGAGCGGGCCGGGCGAGCGGGCCGGGGCGCGGGGCGAGCGGGTCAGGGCATAGGCACATTGGTTCGACGGGCGGCGGAGGCGGTGCCCCACCGCCCGTCTGTTTCCCGACCCCCCGGGTCAGCAGTTGGCTGCTCCAGATCATGCCGGCCGGGCACCGGCGTGTCGCAAGAGCCGGCGGCGAAGTGTGATCTCCATGACAGCTTCGGTAACCTCCCCGGCATGGCCCAGCCCTCCACCACCTCGGCGCCGGCCGGGTTTCAGGCCGCCCGGGGCGTGCGCCGGCACGCTCGTGGTCGGCGAGGTGGTGCTGTTGATCGCATGCGTCGTGGTGGGCCTGGTCCTGATGGCCCGGGGTCGCCGCGATCTCGGCGCTGGGCTGCTCGGTGGCGGCCTGGTCGCCGTGCTGGGGTTCGCGGTATGGGTCGTCGTGACGACCCGGTGACCGCGCCATGAGCGACCAGGTCCGAAGCGAGGGCGACGGCGGTCTGGGTGCCGTCGATGAGGCCCACGCCCACCACGCCCTGGGTGAACGACTGTCGGCATTGGAGCATCGGCTCGGGGCCGCGGGTATCGTGCCGGCCTGGCAACGCCGGACCCGCGGCGAGCACCGTTGGCCGGCGGCGCTGGCCGTGCTCGCCGCGATCGCGTTGCAGTTCGTGCTCCCGGCGGAACTGGCGCTGCAGCCGCGATGGCTGCTGCCGGCGGTCGAGATTGTGCTCTTCGTGGTGCTGGTGGCGGCCAGCCCGACCCGGATCAACCGCGAGTCGCGGGTGCTGCGCACGCTGGGCCTGCTGCTGGTGCTCGCGGTCGGCGCGGCCAACGCCATCTCGGCCGGACTGCTCGGCTATCGCATCGTGACCGGTGAGACGGACGCGCCGGTGCTGTTGCTCCATGGAGCCACGGTCTGGTTCACCAACGTGATCGTGTTCGCGCTCTGGTACTGGGAGGCCGACCGGGGCGGTCCGGCGGCTCGGGCCAACGGGCGCCGACCGTACCCGGACTTCCTCTTCGCCGAGATGACCGTGCCCCAGCTCGTGCCGACGGACTGGGAACCGACCTTTGTGGACTACTTCTTTCTCTCGTTCACCAACGCGACCGCGTTCAGCCCGACCGACACGATTCCGCTGACGAGCTGGGCCAAGCTCACCATGACGGCTCAGGCCACGGTGTCGCTGGTGACCGTCGCCCTCGTCGTGTCCCGGGCCGTGAACATCCTCGGCTAACTCGTCGCTACGGGGTTTCGACCTGGGGGAGCGGCACCTCGACGGCGGGTTGCACGGGAACGGCGGCCCCCGGAGTCGCACCGAGCAGGGGAGTGGCACCGACCGCCGGCGGCGGCGAGAGCTTCCGTCCGGCCCACAGGTAGGCCGCGCAGAAGCCCATGGCGACCGCCATCAGGCCGTAGAGCACCCGGTAGTCGATGACCGCGACCAGGGCCGCGCCGGCGGCGATGGAGAGGGCCTGTGGGGTGCTGATCACCGCGTCGGCGGCCGCCGAGACCCGACCGAGCAACGCCGATGCGGTGACCCGCTGCATCAGCGTATTGAAACCCACGATCGCGTACGGGATGCCGACGCCCAGCACGATGGCGGAGGCGAACGCCAGGACGAGGTGCGGGTACACGAGCCCGGCGAAGCCGACCGTGAACAGCACGAGGCCGATCGCGGTCGAACCGACCTCACCGAACCGGCGGACCGCCCGGGCCGCGGTGAGCCCGCCGGTCAGGCCGCCGACGCCCTGCACGCACACGATCACGCTGACGAAGGCCGGGCTGCGGTGCAGGCCCTTGTCGACGTAGGCGAAGACCAACGTCTCGATGAAGCCGATCACGGTGACCGCGAGGGCCAGCCCGATCGTGCTGCGACGCAGCGCCGGCGGCCCGAACAGATGCCGGACCCCAGCCACCACCTCGCCCAGCCAGTGCAGCTGCGGCGCGGCCGGGGCCTCCTCGCGTACGTTGATCGCCGCGATCAGGCAACTGCCGATCAGCAGGCAGGCCATGTCGACGGCGACCACGGCTGGGCCGCCGATCGCCGTGTACAGGCCGGCACCACCGAGCGGACCGACCAGGCGCAGGCCCTGCCGCACCGTCTGCAGTGCACCGTTGGCCTCCGCGAGCAGATCCTCCGGCAGCAGCTCCTTGATGAGCCCATTGAGCGCCGCGCTGACCATGAGGATCGACGCTCCATAGAGGACACCGGTCCCGTACATCAGCCCGAGGTCGTGCCGGTCGCGTACGACCAGCAACGGCGAGATGACCACCGCGGTCGAGCTGACCGCGACGACGAGGAAGGGCTTGCGCCGGAATCGGTCCACGACCCAGCCGAACACCGGCGCGAGCAGGGCCGGCGCCGAGAGCATGAAGAGCATGAGCCCGGCCAGGCTGTTCGAGCCGGTGAGTTCCTTGACCCAGATGGCGAGGACCAGCAACAACACCGACTCTCCGATCATGGTGCTCACCATGCCGGCGAAGAGCAGGCGGAAGTCGCGACGCCCGAACAGTGCACGCATCAGAGTTCCCCTCGGCGAAGTGTCGCTGGCCGGCAGCGTACTCGGCCCGCCCACGCCGCGGTCTCCACTCGCTCGGCCGCCGCTCGCGCCGTCGTCGGGCAGGCTCGCCTTGCGTGATCGACGAGTTCGCGAAGGGTTATCTTCACCACGAGACCACGAGTGTTGGTCAGCCGTTCGAGGCGGCGAGGAGCCGGTCGCATTCCACGATCAGCCGCGTGCGTAGGGGCGCGGCCCGCTCGGCGAAGTGTCGCTGGCCGGCCGCGTACTCGGCCCGCCCAGCCGCGGTCTCCACGCGAACCGGTTCGTATCCCAACGCGCTGAGGTCGTACGGGCTCGCCCGCATGTCGAGCGTGCGAACGGCGCCGGCCAGCTCGAAACAGTCCGCGATCAGCTCGGCCGGCACCAGTGGGGAGAGCTTGTAGGCCCACTTGTAGAGGTCCATCGTGGCGTGGAGGCAACCCGGCTGCTCGTGTTCGTGCTGGGCTTCGCGGCTGGGTCGCAGCCAGTTGAGCGGACGGGCCGGGGCGGTGAAGAAGCGGTACGCGTCGACGTGGCTGCACCGCAGTGGGTTCGCCTCGACCACGGTGGCCGTGCTCGCCGCACCCAGCCGTAGCGGATAGGCCGAGTGGCGCAGCTGCTCGGGCGGTTGCCGGTAGACCATGGCCCACTCGTGCAGACCGAAGCAGCCAAGCTGCGCGGCGCGCCCGGCCGTGGCCACGAGTAGCCGCCGGATCCAGGCGACCTGCCCGCCTCGGCGTCGCAACACCGCCGACTCGTCCAGCCAGGCGCCGTCCGCGGACGCGACAAAATCCGGGCCGAACTCGGCCGGATCGGCGCCGGCCAGCACCACCCCGCCGCCGGGCTGCCATCGCCGCAACTGCGCGGGCCGAAACGAGTAGTAGGTGAAGAGAAAGTCCAGCACGGGGTGGGCCAGCCCGCGGCGGCGCCGGTCCAGGTGCGGCTCGATCCAGGCGTCGACGCGGCGGGTGTACGCGCCGCGCCGGGCCGTCCATTCGTCGAGCGCCAGTGTGGTCATGGTGCCGCCGCCACGGCGAGCGCCAGACCGGCCAGGCAGGATGCGCCGTTTGCTGTCAGGGCCAGCAGGGCGACGAAGACCGGTGCGCCCTGCACCCGTACCCGCCCAAGCCAGGCGAGGATGAGCAGCGACTCGGCGAGCCAGACGGCGACCTCGACCGCGGCGAACCTCGGCCAGTAGGCGCTTCCGGCCCCGCGCAACGCCAGCCACACCAACGGATGCGTGGCCAGATTGACGACCAGCGCGACGGCGAGCGCCGCCCAGGCGCGAGCCAATCGGGCAGCGCGCAACCCACCGGCGTATATGGGCAGCTCGACCGTAAGGGTGACGGCGAGGGCCAGCGGGTAGGGCATCGAGCCAGTATGGTCCGTCTCACCGTGCGCGGCAGGGGAGGTGGCACATGGCCACGACCGTGCCGACGGTCACGACGGTGAGTCCCGGTCCTGCGCCGATGCCTACCGGTCGAGCCTCGCCGGTGGCCGGTGGTGTGCCGGCGGCGTGGCTGCTCGTCGCGGCTGGGGTCGCCCTTGGGCTGGCCCTGCGGTTGCCGATCGCCACGACCGTGCTCGGCCTGGCCGCGTTCGGCGTGCTGCATAACGTGCTCGAGCTGCGCTACGTGCTCGGTCGGTTCGACGCGATCCTGACCGAACCGTTCCTGTGGCTGCTGCTCGGGCTCATCAGCGGCGTGGTGGCGTGCCGGTTGCTGCCGCCCGCCTTCGGCCGCCCGGCCGAGATCGTGCTCTGCTACTCGCGGCTCGGGGTGGCGTGCGGGTGGGTGTGGCGGCACCGGCGGCGGTGGCTGCTGGCGGGCGCGCTCGGGCTGCTGGCACTGGCCGGGGCGGCATCTCTGGCGTTTCCGGCGTACCACTTCGTGGTCTTCACCCACCTGCACAACGTGGTGCCGCTGTTCTTTCTCTGGCAGTGGTCGGCGAGCCTGCCGACCGGACGCGCCGCGGTGCGGGCGGTGTCGGTGGGCTGGGTGCTGGGCGTGCCGGTGCTACTGCTTGCCGGTGTCTTCGACCGGTGGCTGCACGTGTCCGGCACTGGGCTGGCCGGGTTCGGTGGCGGGAACGGCTTCGGGGTGGCCAGGGTGGCCGGTCCGCTCACGCCGCCGGTGTGGGTCGACACCACGCTGGCGGTGCGCTTCCTGGCCGTCTTCGCGTTCCTGCAGACCATGCACTACGTGGTCTGGGTGGGCGTGCTGCCGCGCTACGCCCCCGAGGCGGCGGCCCGGGTGCCGGTGCTGCGCGGCCGCCGGGTGTGGCTGGTCGGCATCGCCGGCGGGCTCGCCCTCGGCGTGCTCTTCGCGCTCGACTACGCCACCGGCAAGACCCTCTACGCCGCCGTCGCCAGCTACCACGCGTACCTGGAGTTCCCCGTCCTGTTGGCGCTCATTCTCGGTTCCCAGGGAGTTCATCGATGAACATCGCGGACGCGGCACCCGAGCCGTCGATCGTCCTGCCCGGCGCGCTGATCGCCTGCGCCATCATCACCGGGCTCGTGATCACCGCACTCGTCGCCCTCGCCGTCTGGCTGGTGCGCCGCCGGCGGCAGCGGGCCGAGGGCTAGATTGACCACGTGCGCATCGCTCGCTTCTCGCATCCGGGTGGCATGTCTTTTGGTGTGGTCGAAGGGGAACCGGACGGGGACAGCGCCGGGCTCACCGTCGCCGAGATCGATGGGCACCCCTTCGGGGCGATCCGGTTCACCGGGCAGCGCTGGGCGGTGCCCGACGTGCGCCTGCTCTCGCCGATCCTGCCCAGCAAGGTCGTCTGTGTCGGCCGCAACTACGTCGAGCACGCGGCCGAGCTCGGCAACGATGTGCCGGCCGAACCGCTGCTCTTCCTCAAGCCGTCGACGGCGGTCATCGGCCCCGACGACGTGATCCGCCTGCCGCCCCAGTCGCACCGGGTCGAGCACGAGGCCGAGCTGGCGGTGGTGATCGGGGCGCCCGGCGCCCGCCGCGTCGACCGGGCTGGGGCCGCGAAGGCCATCTTCGGGTACGCCTGCGCCAACGACGTGACCGCCCGCGACCTGCAACGCAGCGACGGCCAGTGGACCCGGGCCAAGGGCTTCGACTCGTTCTGCCCCCTCGGGCCATGGATCACCACCGAGGTCGACGCCGCCGACCTGGAGGTCCGGTGTGAGGTCAACGACGAGGTTCGCCAACTCGGCCGGACCAAGGACATGGTCTTCGATCCACCCACGCTGGTGTCCTACATCTCCCACGTGATGACCCTGCTGCCCGGCGACGTCGTCCTCACTGGCACACCCGCCGGCGTCGGCCCGCTCAGCGACGGCGACCGGGTCATGATCCGGGTCGAGGCGGTCGGCACCCTGGTCAACCGGGTCGCGCCGGCTTGAGCCGATCTGATTGGGATCTTCGGTGGCGGTCCGGTAGAGTCGGTGCCCGGTGCCTCGAGCACCGATGGGGTATGGGGTAATTGGCAGCCCAACGGATTCTGGCTCCGTTAGTCTAGGTTCGAGTCCTGGTACCCCAGCCACTGCTGGCTCCGGCACGCGGTGCTGTATAGTTCTGCAGGCTCGTACGCGCGTCGCGCGGCCCCGTCGTCTAGTGGCCTAGGACGCCGCCCTCTCAAGGCGGTAGCGCCGGTTCGAATCCGGTCGGGGCTACCATGGATGTACACCACCCGGTCCCCTTGTTGGGGCCGGGTGTTTCCTTCGTGTCGGTCGATCCCGGCCGTGGCCGGGCTCGCGATGTATCGGACGATTTGACGGTTCAATTGGATCGGCTCAGGGCTACTGTCCGGCTCCTCGCGTATGCCCTGCGCATCCATTCGCCGGCTCGCTGAGACGGCGGTGAAGGCCCCGGTGACCTGCGCGTTATCCGACCGCTGGCGGGACGGTGATCACCGGTCGGTAACCGCCCGACGGGAGGAGGGGTTCGTCGACGGGCTCGCCGTCGGCCTCGACCCAGGCGTGCGCGCCGAACGGCATTGTGCGCACCCCGGTGCACCAGGTCGGCCAGCTGCCTCGCAGCCGGCACAGCAGTGCGGTCGCCAGCGATCGTTGCAGGCAGCCTTCGCCTGCGCACAGCATGCTGACCGCTATCACCGCGCGGCGCGCTGCGCTCGCCTCGACCCCGGTAGCCGGGCGGGCGCCCCAGCGGATCACGAGCAGTAGCCTCCGGATCCGGCCCGGTGGCTGCCGAGCCAGCAGCCGGGCCAGTGCCACCGCGAGGTGGGCGACCAGCCGGATCCGCCACGGCAGCCGCTCGCGCTCCGACAGCGCCATCGGCGTGGTCATCGGCGCATCAATCGGGCTCTTCGCAGGGTCGCCAGCAGCGCCTCGACGTCGGCTCGGGCTTGTTCCGGCTCGACGGGATAGCGGGCGACCAGGGCGTCGGCGGCCATGTCCGGGCTACCGCCCCGCAAGAGCGTTTGCAGGATCAGCCAGCCGCTCGAGTTGAGCTGCCAGTACTGGCCGCTGCGTTCGTTCAGCAGCACGGCGCCGTCCTCGGTCTCGGTCACCAGCACGCGGTCCTGCAGACGCGGTGTCATACCCGGGCTACCTTTTCCGGCTGCGGCGACCGGGCAACCGCGCGCAGCCATAGCTCAGTGGCGATGGTTCGTTCCAACGCCTGTGACACCTGGCCGGACGGATCCGGTCCCATGATCGCCGCCCGCAACGCTCGCGGGTCGACCAGGCCCAGGTCGGCTAGCCGAAGGTCAGCGCAGAGTGCGTCCAAGCGGGCCTGGTTGCGGCGGATCCCGGTGATGCCCTCGGCAGCGAAGAAGCCCTTGGTCCTTCGGTCGCGCAGCTCGGGCGGGAGGATCGGGCGCATTGCCTCGGCCAGCAATGCCTTGTATCGCCACGGGTTGCCTCGCTCGGCCAGGTCGACCGCCAGCGCCGCCGTGACGACCTCGTCATCAAGATAAGGCACGGCCAGCTGCACGCCGTGCCGCTGGAACATCCGGGCCGTCTGCCGGGCCGCGTGGGCGGCCGCCCAAATGGCGGTCACCGCTCGGTGCTGGGCCCGTTGTCGGGCCAGAGGCGCTACGTCGGCCACGTCCCGCAGGCGTTGCCGAATCAGCGCGGCCGCCA
>JBLNGJ010000424.1:0-3074 GCA_050264675.1 Micromonosporaceae bacterium | reverse complement strand
CAGCGTCTGGGCGTCGGCTGACTGCATCGCGGACAGTACCTCCTTGCGCCCCACCTCGACATCGCCGAGCAGCGCCCATACCCATGCCCGCCAGCGGGTCGCCTCGGCGGTCAGCCGATCCGGCGCCGATGACTCCCGCTGGACGCTGTCGAGGACCTCCAGCGCCCGGTTGAGCGGCCCCGCAAGCGCGAGCGTCTTGCCGTATAGGAGCCGTTGTTCGGGCGAGAGCGCCGTCAGCGAGCCACTCAGCTCGGCCGCCACCGCGCACCATGACGCGGCCTGCGCGGGGTCCGTCCACAGTCTGTTCCGAGAGGCGTCCATCAGCACGGCGACCCGAGAAGGGTCGATCCGCGGCGCCTTCGCCAGATGTCGAGCCAGCCGTTCGACCGGCGCGCTCCGGGCGTCGAGGATCTCGGCGACCCGGGCGTGGGCACCCAGCAGCCAGCCGGGACGGGCGCTCAGGTACGCGGCCGCGCGCAGCGCCGGACTGGTGAAGCGCAGCAGCCGTACGTTCCCGACGAACTCGAGTATGTCGGCAATCGTCAGCTCATCGAGGGCGTCGAGCAGCACCGCGTCGTCGAGCTGCGCTACGGCTCGGAGCGCCTCAAGGGTGAACGGTGCGTCGAGCACGGTTGCCGCGTTGACCGCCCGCCGGCCCGCGGGGCTGAGCCGATGGAACTCTGCGGCGCACCGGTCCAGCAGCCAGGGTGGCAGCCCGACCGGGGTGCCATCGCCGCGCAGCGGGAGACCGCGCAACTCACCGAATGCGCGCAGCAAGCCCGCATTGCCCGCGGCATGGTCGACCAGTACCTCCCGCTGGGAGTCGCTCAGGTCGTCGGGCAGCAGGGCCAACGCGCTCTGCCTGGACAGCGGTCCGACGGCGATCTGATGAACCTGGCGCTGGGCGGCACCCTCGCGCAGCAGGATCCGCAATGCCGGACCGGACTGCCGGGGCCGGTGAGCGATCACGAGGGACAGCGTGGCATCGAGGTCGTGGGACATGAGGCAGCGCAGCAGATCGACCGACGCGTCGTCGGCCAGGTGCATGTCATCCAAGAGCAGCAGCATCCCTTCCTTGCGATCGGTGGTCTCAAGCAGCCGTCGCATAGCCACAAAGATGTGGTAGCTCTCCGAGCTGCTGACCGACGCCGGACGTTCCGCTGCTCCTTCGAGCGCCGGGAACACCCGCACCAGGTGCTGGCGGTCGGCGGGCGGGAGGCGGGATGTGACGTTGGTGTCACGAATCAGGGCGTCCAGCGCATGGGCGAAGACACCGAAGAACAACTCGGCCGGCGGTAGTGCGGCCGACCCGCCGAGGACCTTCCAGCCGGCATTCGTCGCGATCGTGGCGAAGTCTCCGAGCATCCGGGTCTTGCCCGACCAGCGGTCGCCGGCCAGGTCGATCACGCACGGACGCCGACCAGCACGCTCGAGCAGATCGGTGAACCGGGACAGCTCCTCGAAGCGGCTGTAGGCGGTAGTTGCCGGAGCCGGTTCGAGGAACATACCTGAACACCCCTCCAGCCCTGCGTGCGGACGAGCTGGTTGTCGGCATAGAGGGATGAGAACCATGACGTTCGGGCCTGACTCGACGCCCCAGATGTCGTGCCCGTCCACTCGGACGGCTCGTCCCCCGCCTTCGTACATGTAAATAAGTAAATAAATATAACTCGGCTCTGATTCCCGCATACAAGTTCCTCACGCTACGGCGACATGTGCAGGTCATCCTTCCCGATTGAAGCCAGGTTGAGATCGACAGGAACCCCGCCGTGCGGGCGGGCCAGCGCGGCGGCGCACAGGGCCAGTGCCTGCTGCATCATCGGCGACTCCGGGTCGGCCGCCACGCCGTACCAGGCTCGTCGGGGCAGCCCGGCCACCCGGTTAGCCAGCTTGTTGGGCGCTTCGGTCGCCTGGACGGCCGCGACGAAGACGTCGGCGAGCTCTACCAACTCGGGCCCGGCCAGACCCCGGTACGTGGGCTCGTTGAGTCCGATCCGTACCGCCTGGCCCGCGACTCGCGGCAGCCCGGCCATGAAGTTGACCCGGATTCCCGCCTGGAAGAGGCGGTCGCTGGCGACTCGTGGCGGGATGCCGTCGGCGTCGGTGTCTAGCCACAGCTGGTGTCCCGCGGAGAAGCCGCGGTCCGCGGCCATGACGGTGATGCCACGCTCGAGCAGCAGAGCGCCGAAGCGCCTGGTGTTGTCCACCACGGCGCGCGCGTACTCGGCACCGAACTGGCGAAACTCCAGCAGCGCGATACCGAGGCTGATGGTCGCGGCGAAGTGGTGGCTGCTGATCAGGTGGTGCTGCGTCTCCTCGACCCGCTTTGCGACCTGCTGGTCGCGAGTCAGGAAGACGCCCTTCTGCGGGCCGGGAAAGGTCTTGTGCGTGGAGCCGCCGAAGCTGTCCGCGCCGCAGTCGAGGGGGTTGTCGAATACGCCGCCGAGGACGAGCCCGAGCCACTGGCTGGTGTCGATGTGCACCCGGGTGCCGGGCGATGCCCGGCGAACCGTCGTGACGAGGCTCGACACGTCCACCGGGAACAGGCAGTGGGACTGGTCGACGTAGACAAGCGCGGGCCGGACCTCGGCCACCTGCTCTGAGGCGCGGTCGAGGTCGAGCCCGTGCGGATCAGGGCCGTCGAGCTGATGGACCCGCAGCCCCAATCTGGTCGCAAGCGACACGGTCGCGTAGTGGCCGCCAACGTCGGGAGACAGCGTCATGACGTCCGAGCCCGGCGGTCCGCCGAGCGACGCGAACACCAGGGTCATCGCGCCCATCCCGCTCCGCGGCCGCACGGACACCCAACCGGCCCGACCCAGCTCGGTCAGCAGTGGCACGGTCAGGCTCATCTCCAGCTCGCGCAGGTCCTGTCCACCGCGGAAATCCCAGTGTTCGGGGTCGCCCCGCTCGTTGAAGAAGTACCGGTGGTACGCATCGAGCAGCAGTGGCAGTTTCGCAATGCCCGACATCGCGTTCTCCGACGGCACCATATTCAGCGTCCGGTCCGCGGCCACCTCGTGTTGTGCCAGAAGCCGTAACACATCGGTCAGCTCGAGCACGGTTTCCCCCAT
>JBLNGJ010000423.1:0-8457 GCA_050264675.1 Micromonosporaceae bacterium | reverse complement strand
GGGGCGCCGCCGCGTCGGCGCAGACCTCCTCGATCTCGGCTGGCATCTCGCCGGCGAGTAGCCGCGCACTGAACAGCGCCTGACCGGCGAGGGACTGCTCGATCTGGTGCCAGACCCGGTCCGGGTACGGGGTGAGCCCGATGCGCACCCGGTAAGGCTCGGCCCGTGACCCCTGCACCACCGAGGTCACCACACCCGGTGTGACGGCGAGCGAGAGCACCTGGCCGGCGCGGGCGTACGAGCGGCCCCGGCTGAGCCGACCGCCCAGCGTCAGCTCCTCCAGCACGGCGAGGAAGCGCCGCGACCACCAGGACTCGCCGATGGCGCCCCGCGTGCTGCGAGCCTTGAGCCCGCCGTCGACCCGGCGCGGCGGTCCCGGTGGCCAGTCGGGCCACTGTCTCATCCAGGCACCGTCCTCATCCGGCCACCGTCCTCATTCGACCACCGCCCCCGCCTCCAACGCGAACAGCTCCCGAAGCTCCGATGTGGAGAGTTCGGTGAGCCACTGCTCGCCGGTGCCGACGATGCGGGCGGCGAGGCCGCGCTTGTCCCGGATCATCTCGGAGATCTTCTCCTCGACCGTGCCGGCGCAGACGAACTTGCGCACCTGCACGTTGCGCTGCTGGCCGATGCGGAACGCCCGGTCGGTGGCCTGGTCTTCCACGGCCGGGTTCCACCACCGGTCCACGTGCACCACGTGGTTGGCCGCGGTCAGCGTCAGGCCGGTGCCACCGGCCTTGAGCGAGAGGACGAAGAGCGACGGGCCGGTTCCGTCACCCTGGAACGCGGCCACCATGCGGTCGCGCTCGGCCTTGGGTACGCCACCGTGCAGGAACCCCACCTCCCGGCCGAACCGGGTGGCCAGGTGCGCCCGTAGCATCCCGCCGAACTCCGCGTACTGGGTGAAGAGCAGCGCCTTGTCACCGTTGGCCAGCACCTCCTCGAGGATCTCCTCGAGCCGGGCCAGCTTGCCCGAGCGTCCGGCCAGCGCGGTGCCGTCGCGCAGCAGGTGAGCCGGGTGGTTGCAGACCTGCTTGAGCTTGGTCATCGTGGCGAGCACCAGGCCGCGCCGTTCGATCCCTTCACTCTGCTCGATCTTGGCCAGCATGTCGGCGACCACGGCCTGGTAGAGCGAGGCCTGTTCCGTGGTCAGGTTGCACAGGACCTCCATCTCCAGCTTCTCCGGCAGGTCCGAGATGATCGACTTGTCGGTCTTGAGCCGGCGCAGCACGAACGGACCGGTCAGCCGGCGCAGCCGCTCGGCCGCCGCCTCGTCGGCCCGCCGCTCGACCGGCTCGGCGAAGCGGGTCTTGAAGCTCGCCGCGGTGCCGAGCAGGCCCGGATTGGCAAACTCCATGATGGACCACAGGTCGGCCAGGCGGTTCTCCACCGGCGTCCCGGTCACCGCGATCCGCCGCGGCGCCGGCAGCGCGCGCACGGCCGAAGCCTGGCGGGTCGCCGCATTCTTGATCGCCTGGGCCTCGTCGACCACGACCCGGCGCCACCGGACCTCGGCGAGAGCCTCGGCGTCGCGGGCGGCCAGCGCGTACGTGGTGATGACGAGGTCGGTGTCGGCGACGATGCGGGTGAACTCCTCGCCGCGGGCCCGTTCGGCGCCGTGGTGCACGTGCACCCGCAGGGTCGGGGTGAACTTCGTCGCCTCCCGTTCCCAGTTGCCGGCCAGTGACATCGGGCAGACGACCAGCGTTGGCCCTGGGGGTCCATCGTGGTCGTCCGGCCGGTCACGATCGCCGCTGACCAGCGCGAGCACCATCGCCGTCTTGCCCAGGCCCATGTCGTCGGCGAGCACGCCGCCCAGGCCGAGCGACTCGAGAAAGGCCATCCAGGCCAGCCCCCGCTCCTGGTAGGGCCGCAGGGTGCCGTGGAAGCCGGCCGGCGCCGGTGTCGGTTGCAGGCGCCGCTCGACCTGGCCGGAGAGCAGGTCACCCAACGGACCCTGGGCGGTCACCGCGACGACCGGCAGCCCGCCCGGGCCATCACTTGTGGACAGTCCGGCCTGGAGCAGCTCGGCGACGGTCATCTGGCCCGGCTGGTTGGTCCCGCCTCGTTGCGTCAGCAGCTTCAACCCGGCGGCGAGGCGCTTGGGATCCAGCTCCACCCACTGCCCACGCAGCCGCACCAGCGGCGTCTTCAGCTCGATGAGCGTGTTCAGCTCGTCCTCCGACAGCGCCTCGTCGCCCAACGCCAGCTGCCAGCTGAAGTCGACGATCGAGTCGAGCCCGAAGCCGCGCTGGCCGGCCACCGTACCCGGCGCCGTCGGTGTGCCGGCGATCAGCCGTACGCCCAGCCGCGCTCGCGGCCGGGTCCACCACGACGGCAACAGGACGCCGAAGCCGGCCGCGGCGAGCAACTGGGCGCCGTCGGTGAGGAACTCGTGGGCTTGCGTGGCGTCGAGGTCCACAGTGGCCGGGCGCGGTGTGCGCAACGCGTCCTCGATGGTGCGGTAGAGCCGGCTCGCCCGCCCCAGCTCGGCCAGCAGCGTCTCCTGTGGAGAGTCCAGGTGCCGGGCCAGGGCTCGCATCGCCCCGCGCGAGCGCCACACCCGCTCGGCGTCGACGACCAGGCTCGGCTCGTCGGCGGCCTGCAGCGCGAACTCCAGCCGCCACCCGGCCTCGTCGGCGCCGGAACCTTCGTCGCTCTCCGGCGGCTCGGGCTCGACCAGCCGGAAGCAGGCCCGCACCCGGCCGCCGGTGGCATCGCGCTGCCAGGCCTCCAGTGCCGCGGCCAGCTCGGTGAGCGCGCCGGGCTCGGCGGTGAACCGGCGCCGCCGGCCGCGCAGCGCCCCGAGCCACGCCTCGCCGGCACTGACCGCCCCGCGTGGGCGCTCGGCCGGCGTGATGGGGGCGGCGGCGAGGGCGGCCCGGGCCGCCGCGTCCACGAGCGCGTCCAGCGCCGGCGCGAGCACCTGCGCCGGGGTGGCCTGGTCGCCGGAAGCGGCCCGGCCGGCGGGGGGTAGCGCGAGCACCAAGGCCTGGGCCCACCGCGCGTCGGCGGCGGTCAGCACCGGCCGCCACACCGCGGCCGGTCCGTCCTCGTCGATGCGCAGGCTGGGCAACAGCCGGCCGCGGGCGGTGAGGTCGGCCGCGAACGCGGCCAGCTCGACCGCGTGGCGCACGGTGGCTCCGAGTGTCACGGTGGCCCCGAGCGTGACCGCGGCCGGGTCGAGCGCGCGAAGGAGCGCGAACGCGCCGTCTTCGGCGTACTCCACGATCGGCACCCGCCAGGCGCGCAGAGCGAGCCGGGCCCGCGGCGTGGCCGGCAGGTCGTCCCGGACCAGCTCCGGTGAATCGGCCGGCCAACCGCCGTGGCTGGGCAGCAGGACCACGGCCGCCCCGACGTTGGCCTCGCCCGTCTTGCCGGCGCTCGCCTCGGTCGCGCTCGCCTCGGTCGCGCTCGCCTCGGCCGCGCTCGCCTCGATCGCGCCGCCGAGCACCGCCCGCAGCACGTCGGTCGGGGCCGCGAACGGGTGCGGGCTGGGCGTGGTACGCGACAGGACGCGGTCAGGTGCGGCGGGCGCGCTGGAGTCCTCGGCCCACAGGGCCAGCCTGGCCGCCCGCCAGAGCCCGTGGACCACGATCACTGCGGCTACCTCCCGGCGCCAGCATAGGACCGTCACACGGCACTAGACTGCGGGCGGCACGCGGTGAGGGCAGAGATGACGCAACACGAACCCGCCGATGCGGCGCGGCCAGATCTGGGTGCCGACCGACCTGGACACGTCGGTGGCGCATCCGGCCCGGGTGTATGACTACTGGCTGGGCGGCACGACGAACTTCGCCGCCGATCGGGAGGCCGGCGACCGGGTGCTGGCCCTGCTGCTGGGCGTCCTGCACCTGATCCAGGATCAGGAGGACCCGTGGGCGATCGTGGCTCGGATCATGGCGGCCGTACCGACCGGCAGCTACCTGGCCCTCTCCCACCCCGCCCTGGACATCGGCCCACAGCAACGGGAAGCGCAGAAGCGCTACAACGAGCGCGTGTCAACACCGCAGACGCTGCGCGAACGCCCGGACGTCGCGCGCTTCTTCACCGACCTGGAGCTGATCGCTCCCGGGTTGGTCCAGGTGCACCAGTGGCGGCCCGACGCCGACGACGCCGTGCCGGCCGATTTCGCCAGCGCGCACGGCGGGGTCGCCTGGAAGCGGTGAGTGCGCACCGGCATCGGCGGCGGTAGCTCGGGCAGTTTTCAGGGAAGAGCCCACTCCGCCTCGGCCGGCCGGGCCGTTTGCAGGAAACGGCCCTATCCGGGGACGGCGGCCTACCTGGGATGGCGGCCTACCGGGGGATGGCGGACCATCCGGGGAGCGCGGCCCTATCCGGGGACGGCGGCCGAGCCGGGCGTGGTGGCCGGCCTGGGGACGGCCGGGGTGTTGACGTTCCGGTCGGCCGGCGGCGGTTCGTACGCACCATCGGGTGAGAAGAGGCCGCACGCGAGTGAACCGCCGACGATCAGGACGGCGGCGAGATCGAACACGACCCGCCGGATGACGGCGGCCGGACCGGCGACTCGTTGGTCGGTTGGCGTTTCGGCGTTCGGCACGGCTGACTCCCCTCGGATCCAGGTCAGCCATTGACCGTAGGCGCGAGGTTCCGGCGTCCACATCGGAAGAATTCCCTATGGCGCCGTGGTGGTCAGGCCCGGCGCCGCCGGTAGGCGGCCGAGGCCATCCGGTCGTTGCACAGCTCGCAGCAGTAGCGCTGCCGCCCGGCCCGGGTGCGGTCGACGTAGACGCACCGGCAGGGGTCACCTACGCAGGTGCGCAGGCGTTCGGCGCCGCCGTCGACGAGGGCTCGGGCGAGCGCGTCGGCCAGGGTGACGGCCAGGCGGGAGACGTGGTCGGCGCCGCCGCTGGCGATCAGGCGAAGCGTCCCGGTCGTATCGGCGACCAACCGGGCGCGGGCGGCCTCGCGGTCGAGCAGCGCGTTGACCGCGGCGGCCTTCTCGGTTGGGGTCGTGGCGGCGAAGACGGTGTAGAGGCCGGTGCGCACCCGCGTCAGCGGAGCGAGGTCACGCTCGCGCAGCCCGCTGGCGAGGGTGGCGAAGCCGTGCTGCCGGGCGAGCGAGCGAAGCCGGTCGACGGTCAGCCGGTCGGCCGGGTCGGCGAGTAGGTCGTGGGTGTTGCAGAAGTCCACCGCGAACCGCAGCGCCGCTTCGTCGGCGGGTACGCGCGCCATCACCCTCCCTCCGGGACCCGGCCGATCGCCAGTCTCGCGCACTTGACGGACCGGTTGCCAGCAGCCTATCGTACGTCAGTCATTTATGAGAAATAGTAACTGACCCGTAGGAGGTGTCGCATGCGACGGCGAGCCACCCTCGTCGCCGCGGCGCTCGGCGTCGCGGCGATCGGGAGCCTCATCGCCGGTCCGGCGACCGCAGCCCAGCCGCCCATTCCAGGGGTGATCGTGCAGGACATCGAGATCGTCGTGCCCGGCCAGGCGCCCGTTCCGGCCTACCTGGTCCAGCCGCGCCAACCGGCCAAGCCGCACTCGCTGGCCGGCGTGCTCTACCTGCACTGGTTCGAGCCAGGCCAGTCGACCCAGAACCGCGGCGAGTTCCTGGCCGAGGCGATCGAGCTGGCCGACCACGGCGCGGTCGCCGTGCTGCCCCAGCTGCGCTTCCCGTGGGAGGGCGACCCGGTCGGTGACTCGCGCGACCGCGACGCGATCACCACGCAGCTGGACGCCGTGCGCCAGGCGTACCAGACCCTGCTGGCTCAGTCCACGGTGGATAGTGGCCGGACCGCGGTGGTCGGCCACGACTACGGGGGCATGTACGGCGCGCTCCTGGCCCAGACCGATGCCCGGGTGCGGGCCAACGTCCTCATGGCCGGCGACGCCACCTGGGCCAACTGGTTCGACACCTACTGGCTCGGCCTGCCCGACGACCAGAAGGAGGCCTATCGGGCGGTCTTCGCCGGCCTCGACCCGGTGCAGAACGTTTCCCGCCTGGGCGCGCACGTGTTCTTCCAATGGGGTGACCGCGATCCGTTCGTGACCGCCGAGGTACGGGCGGCCTTCGCCGCCGCCAACCCGGCCGCCCGGGCCACCCTCTACACCCGTTCCGACCATTTCCTGACCCAGGCGGCCAAGGACGACCGCGTCGCCTGGCTCACCGCCGAGCTGGCGCTCTGAACCCGAGCCGCCGCAGATCTTGGATGAAAATGGGGCCTGGAGGCCCGAGAATCATCCAAGATCTGCGGGGCCGCGGCCGCCGTCCTGGTGCTGTGGGTTAAGCAGCGCCCGCGCCAGGCAATGCCATTCGCCACAAGGCATCCATCGGGACCGCTCGTATCTTCTCGCCAAAGGGCAGGGTCTGTTGGCCGGTATAAAGGACGTACCCAGCGACCAGGCGGTCGTCGGCTACGGCGACCAAGTGGCGTAGGCCGGCAAGATCCTCCGACCGCACGGTGGCTCCGGCCTTAACCTCGATTCCCACGAGGCGGCCATCTGCGGTCTCGAGTACTGCATCGACCTCTAGCCCGTCCTTGGTCCGGTAGTGGTAGAGCGTGGCTCGTTGGTCTGCCCAGGTGAGCTGTCGCGCCAGTTCTGAGAGGACCATGCTTTCGAGAACTTGGCCCGCCGAGCCGCCTGGTTCACCAAGGCGGTGGCTGTCCTGACCGAGGAGGTGACACGCGACTCCACTGTCGACAATCATGAGTTTAGGGGCGCGGATGGCGCGGCGAGTATTGTTCGTCGACCACGCGGGCACCGATTTGATCAAGAACACCGCGGCGAGCAGCTCGAGGTATCGCACCAACGTGGTTCGAGGTATTCCGACCTGGTTCGCGAGTGCGCCGGGCACGAGCAACATGCCCGTTCGGCCGGCCAAAACCCGCAGCAGCTTCATCAGCTCGCCTCGTCGCTCGATACTCGCCAGTTGGAGCACGTCCCGCTCGATAAGCGTCGCCAGGTAGGAGTCGAAGAATGCCGCCCTTCGGCGCGGGTTGCGCCGCACCGCTTCAGGAAACCCGCCGATGACCGCGCGATCGAGATAATCAACCCTCCGCAGTGGCGAGCCGTGCGAGAGTTCGGGGCCAAGGGCGAAGGCGGCATCGACGAACCCATCCGGCGCTCCGTCGATCTCTCCTTGCGAGAACGGCCAAAGTTCGATGATCTCCATGCGGCCCGGCAGGGCGTCGGGCAGCTCGCGCAGCGCGAGAACCCGCGAGGACCCGGTCAGGAGGAACCGACCCGGCCTTGGGTCGAGGTCGACCGCAAGTTTGATGGGCCGCAGCAGGCCTGGTGCCAGTTGGATCTCGTCGATGAGCATCAAGCCGGCGTGCTCGACGAAGCTCGTCGGCTCTTCGAGCGCTGCCCGCAGGGTCGCGGGATCGTCCAGAAGCCGCACGCTTGCTCTCGGAATGCGGTTCACGACCAGGCGGGTCAACGTGCTCTTCCCAGACTGGCGAGCTCCGTTAACCAGAACCACTCGCGTGTCCGCCAGCGCCTCGTTGACGAGCCGCTCCGCCCGGCGAGGGACGATATCTCCTGCTGTCACAATAGGTCACTATGCCACGTCTAGCCATGATCGATGGTCAGTTGGCCGCTCGGGTCGTGGTGAAATAGCCGCTACTGTGCTGGTCACATGGCCGCCGTGAAATGGAGGCGCGTGCCTGGACGCTGGGCTGTGGCAGCGTCGATCAGCTGACCACTTGCAGCTCGCGGGTGGTGTTGTTGAGCCGCCGGCCGCCATCCTCGGTCACCGTGACGATGTCTTCGATGCGCACGCCGAACCGGCCCGGCAGGTAGATGCCGGGTTCGATGGAGAAGCACATACCGGGAACCAGCGGGCGGGCCTCACCCTCCACCAGGTAAGGCGGCTCGTGGGTGGTGACACCGATTCCGTGCCCGGTGCGGTGGATGAAGTACTCGCCGTACCCGGCGTCGGTGATGACCCGCCGGGCGATCCGGTCAATCTCCTGGCACGGGCTGCCCGGCCGGACCGCCTCGAACCCGGCCTGCTGGGCTTGGCGCACGATGTTATAGACGGTCCGCACTTCATCGGTCGGCTCGCCCACGCTGACCGTACGGGTGGTGTCGGAGCCGTAGCCGTCACGGAGCCCGCCGAAGTCGAGCACGACGGTGTCGCCGCGCTCGATCACCCGCTCGCCGGCCCGATGGTGTGGGTTGGCGCCGTTCGGACCAGAGGCGACTATGGTGAAGTCCACTTGGGAGTGACCGTGCCGGCGCAGCAGCGCGGCGAGGTCGGTGGCGATCTCGCTCTCCCGCCGCCCGGCGAAGCGGGCGCCGAGAATCTCCTCGAAGCAGGCGTCGGCACCGGCACCGGCCGCGGCCAACCGGGCCAGCTCGTGCCCGTCCTTGACCGCGCGGAGCATGGGCAGGCCGTCGGTGAGCGCGATGTAGCGGGTCTCGGGAAGTGTGCGCTGCAGGCCGAGCAGGTGCATCGCCCAGGCCGCGTCGGAGATCGCGTAGCGG
>JBLNGJ010000422.1:0-5286 GCA_050264675.1 Micromonosporaceae bacterium | reverse complement strand
CCGCGCGACGTGATCGTGGCGCCGGTGGTCTCGGAGAAGAGCTACAGCGAGCTCAACCGCAACTGGTACACGTTCCTGGTGCACCCCGACGCGAACAAGACCGAGATCAAGATCGCCATCGAGCAGATCTTCAACGTGCGGGTCCTGACCGTGAACACGCTCAACCGCGCGGGCAAGCGTAAGCGCACTCGCTTCGGCTGGGGCAAGCGGAAGGACATCAAGCGGGCCATGGTCAAGCTCGCCGAGGGTGACCGGATCGAGGCCTTCGGCGGCCCGGTGAGCTGAGGGGTTAACAGACATGCCTATCCGCAAGTACAAGCCGACGACGCCGGGCCGCCGTGGTTCCAGCGTCGCCGACTTCGCCGACATCACCCGGTCCACGCCGGAGAAGTCGCTGCTGCGCCCGCTGCCCAACAAGGGTGGTCGCAACGTGCACGGCCGGATCACCACCCGCCATCAGGGCGGTGGCCACAAGCGTCAGTTCCGGGTGATCGATTTCCGGCGGGTGGACAAGGACGGCGTGCCGGCCAAGGTCGCTCACATCGAGTACGACCCGAACCGGACCGCCCGCATCGCGCTGCTGCACTACGCCGACGGCGAGAAGCGCTACATCCTCGCGCCCAAGGACCTCAAGCAGGGCGATGCGGTGGAGTCGGGCGCCGGGGCCGACATCAAGCCCGGCAACAACCTGCCGCTGCGCAACATCCCGGTGGGCACCACGATCCACGCCGTGGAGCTGCGTCCGGGCGGCGGGGCCAAGCTTGCCCGGTCCGCCGGCGTGGGCATTCAGTTGCTGGGCCGCGAGGGCAGCTACGCCACGCTGCGCATGCCCTCGGGTGAGATCCGCCGGGTCGACGTGCGCTGCCGGGCCACCGTGGGCGAGATCGGCAACGCCGACCAGTCAAACATCAACTGGGGCAAGGCCGGCCGCATGCGGTGGAAGGGCAAGCGCCCGTCGGTGCGGGGCGTGGCGATGAACCCGATCGACCACCCGCACGGCGGTGGTGAGGGCAAGACGTCCGGTGGTCGCCACCCGGTCAACCCCAAGGGCAAACCCGAGGGGCGTACGCGTCGTAAGGGTCTGCCCAGCGACCGTCTGATCGTCCGCCGCCGCTACGCCAACCGCAAGCGCGGTTAGTAAAGGGGATAGACCAACATGCCGCGTAGCTTGAAGAAGGGTCCGTTCATCGACGACCACCTGCTCAAGAAGGTGGAAGCGCAGAACGACAAGAACTCCAAGAACGTGATCAAGACCTGGTCGCGCCGGTCGACGATCATCCCGGAGATGCTGGGCCACACGATCGCGGTGCATGACGGCCGCAAGCACGTGCCGGTCTTCATCACCGAGGCGATGGTCGGCCACAAGCTCGGTGAGTTTGCCCTCACCCGCACGTTCAAGGGCCACGAGAAGGACGACCGGAAGAGCCGTCGCCGCTAGGCGGTGACGCATCCGGAATCGAAGAAGCGAAGGACACCCGATGCCAACCAAGCAAGCCGACACCCCGCCCGGGGCGCGTGCGGTGGCCCGGCACGTGCGCATCTCGGCGACCAAGGCGCGCCGCATGGTCAACCTCGTCCGGGGCCTGCCCGCGACCCAGGCACTCACCGTGCTGCGGTTCGCCCCGCAGGCCGCGGGCAGCCAGGTCTACAAGGTGCTCGCGAGCGCCGTGGCCAACGCGGAGAACAACGAGCGGCTCGATCCGGAGTCGCTGTTGGTGAGCGAGGCGTACGTGGACGAGGGGCCGACGCTCAAGCGGTTCCGGCCGCGCGCGCAGGGCCGCGCGTACCGCATCCGCAAGCGCTCCTGCCACATCACCATCGCGGTGGAGAGCGTGGTGGTGGCGGCCGGGCCGCGCAAGGGCACCAAGGCGGCGCCGGCGCGCCGGGCCCGGGCGGCGAAGGCGACCGAGGTCGAGGTGGTCCGGGCCGACGGCACCGAGGAGGCGACGCCGGCTCCGCCGGCCGCGAAGAAGGCGGCCGCCACGAAGGCGGCGCCGGCGAAGAAGGCGGCCGAGCCCGCCAAGGGCCAGAAGAAGGCCGCCCCGCCCGCTGACGAGGCCGAGGAAGGGACCGAGTAATGGGTCAGAAGGTTCACCCGACCGGGTTCCGGCTCGGCATCTCCACCGACTGGAAGTCGCGCTGGTACGCGGACAAGCTCTACAAGGACTACATCGCCGAAGATGTCAAGATCCGCAAGATGATGGCCAAGGGCCTCGAGCGGGCCGGCATCTCCAAGGTGGATATCGAGCGCACCCGAGACCGGGTGCGCATCGACATCCACACCGCCCGCCCGGGCATCGTCATCGGCCGCAAGGGCGCCGAGGCCGACCGCATCCGGGGCGAGCTGGAGAAGCTCACCGGCAAGCAGGTGCAGCTGAACATCCTCGAGGTGAAGAGCCCCGAGTCGGATGCGCAGTTGGTCGCCCAGGGGGTGGCCGAGCAGCTGTCGAGCCGGGTCAGCTTCCGCCGGGCCATGCGCAAGGCGATGCAGTCGGCGATGAAGAACCAGCTCGTGCGCGGCATCCGGGTGCAGGTCTCGGGCCGTCTCGGCGGCGCCGAGATGAGCCGAACCGAGTTCTACCGCGAGGGTCGGGTGCCGCTGCACACCCTGCGGGCCAACATCGAGTACGGCTTCTTCGAGGCCCGCACGACGTTCGGCCGCATCGGAGTCAAGGTCTGGATCTACAAGGGCGACGCGGTGCCGGGCCGGGAGGCCGAGGCGGCCGCGCCCGGCCGGGCCCGCCGGGGCGAGCGCCCCGACCGCGGTGACCGCACCGACCGCACCCGCCGCGCCCGCTCCGGCGCGGCCGGCACCACCGGCGCGGGCACCGACGCCGGTCGGGCCGCCGCCGCCGAGATGGCTCGCGACAGCAGTGTCGAGGAGCTCCCGGTCGAACCGGCCGACGACACCGTCAGCACCGCGCAGGAGGGCTGAACCATGCTCATGCCGCGCAAGCCCCCGAAGGGCTTCCGCAAGCCGCACCACCCGGACCGCCACGGCAAGAGCCACGGCGGCAACCGGGTCGCGTTCGGTGAGTTCGGCATTCAGGCCCTCGAGCCGGCGTACGTGACCAACCGCCAGATCGAGGCGGCCCGGATCGCGATGACCCGGCACATCCGTCGTGGCGGCAAGGTCTGGATCACCATCTTCCCGGACCGGGCGATCACCAAGAAGCCGGCCGAGACCCGGATGGGTTCGGGTAAGGGCTCACCGGAGTGGTGGGTCTCCAACGTCAAGCCCGGGCGGATCCTCTTCGAGATGTCCTACCCGAACGAAGTGACCGCGCGGGAGGCGATGCGCCGCGCGATCCACAAGCTCCCGATGAAGTGCCGCATCGTCAAGCGTGAAGTGGGTGAGAGCTGATGGCCGCCGGCACCAAGGCCGCCGAGCTGCGCGAGCTGCCCGAAGAGGAGCTGGTGACCAAGCTGCGGGAGGCCAAGGCGGAGCTGTTCAACCTCCGCGTCCAGTCGGCCACCGGCCAGCTGGACAACAACCGGCGCCTGCAGGTGGTGCGACGCGAGATCGCCCGCATCTACACCATCATGCGCGAGCGTGAGCTGGGTCTCTCGGCCGTGCCCACCCCTGTCGTGTCCAGTGAGGTGACGTCATGACTCAGAACGCAACCGCCGGGACGCCGGAGGCGGCGTCCGCGCCGAACCGGGGCCGCCGCAAGACCCGTGAGGGCCTCGTGGTCAGCGACAAGATGAACAAGACCGTCGTCGTCGCGGTCGAGGACCGGGTCAAGCACCCGCTCTACGGCAAGGTGATCCGCCGTACGAGCAAGCTGAAGGCGCACGACGAGAACAACACGTGTGGCATCGGCGACCGAGTCCTGCTCATGGAGACTCGCCCGCTCTCCGCGACCAAGCGGTGGCGGGTCGTGGAGATTCTGGAGAAGGCGAAGTGATCCAGCAGGAGTCGCGGCTGCGGGTCGCCGACAACACGGGCGCGCGGGAGATCCTCTGTATCCGCGTCCTCGGTGGCTCCGGCCGTCGCTATGCGAGCATCGGCGACGTCATCGTGGCCACGGTCAAGGACGCGATCCCGGGCGCCACTGTGAAGAAGGGCGACGTGGTCAAGGCGGTCGTCGTGCGTACCGCCAAGGAGCTGCGCCGCCGGGATGGTTCCTACATCCGCTTCGACGAGAACGCCGCGGTCATCATCAAGGACGGCGGCGACCCGCGGGGGACCCGCATCTTCGGGCCGGTCGGTCGGGAGCTGCGGGACAAGCGGTTCATGAAGATCATTTCCCTCGCACCGGAGGTGCTGTGACCAATGACCGCTGACGTACTTACGACCGCGGAGGCGGCGATATGAAGGTCAAGAAGGGCGACCGGGTCGTGGTCATCGCCGGTAAGGACAAGGGCTTCGAGGGTCGGGTCATCGCGGCGTACCCGAAGCTCGACAAGGTGCTCGTCGAGGGCGTGAACCGGGTGCGCAAGCACACCCGCATCCGCACCACCCAACGCGGCGCCAAGACCGGCGGCATCGTGACCCAGGAAGCGGCGATCCACGTCTCGAACGTGATGGTGCTCGACGCCGAGGGCAAGCCCACCCGGATCGGCTACCGCCGCGACGACGACGGCCAGAAGGTACGCATCGCTCGCCGTACCGGTAAGGACATGGAATGACAACCGCACCCGAGCAGACGACACCACGTCTGAAGGACCGCTACCGCGAGACGATCGCACCGGCGTTGCGTGAGCAGTTCGGCTACAGCAACTCGATGCAGATCCCGCGCCTGGTCAAGATCGTGGTGAACATGGGCGTCGGCGACGCCGCCCGGGACGCGAAGCTGATGGACGGCGCGGTGCGCGACCTGACCGCCATCACCGGCCAGAAGCCGCAGGTGCGCCGGGCCACCCGCTCGATTGCGCAGTTCAAGCTGCGCGAGGGCATGCCCATCGGCGCGAAGGTGACCCTGCGCGGCGACCGGATGTGGGAGTTCCTGGACCGGCTGCTCTCCATCGCACTGCCGCGGATCCGGGACTTCCGCGGCCTGGACGGGCGCAAGCTCGACGGCCATGGCAACTACACCTTCGGGCTGACCGAGCAGTCCGTGTTCCACGAGATCGACCAGGACCGTATCGACCGGGTGCGGGGCATGGACATCACGGTGGTCACCACCGCCGCGACTGACGATGAGGGCCGGGCGCTGCTCAAGCTCCTGGGCTTCCCGTTCAAGGAAAACTGAGGCTAGGTATGGCGAAGAAGGCGCTGATTCTCAAAGCGGCCGAGAAGCCGAAGTTCGCTGTGCGCGCGTACACGCGGTGCAAGCGTTGCGG
>JBLNGJ010000421.1:0-3269 GCA_050264675.1 Micromonosporaceae bacterium | reverse complement strand
AGCCGGTGACCAGCTTGCGGTAGCTCAGGGCATGTTCGTACCGCCGCTTGGCCGCGCCCGGGTCGGTGCGGATGACCAGCGCGGCGAGCCGGGCGCGCAGTTGACCGCTGGGGAGATTCTCCCCGATCGTCACGGCGGCCTCAGCGATCGCGGCGGCAATCGGGTCGGGCAGGCCGACCACCCCAGTCACGATGACCTTGGCCCGGGCCACGTCGATGCGGCCCTCGGCCAACGCCTGCGCCACCACGGGTAGCCGGACCAGCCCGGTAGCCAGGCTCAGCTGAGCCTCGGCGGCGGTTCGGGTGCACCGCAACGCGGCGGAGATCTCACAGGCGACGAACTCGTGCTCCCGGCTGTCAAACGTCGTGGCCCGGGATATGTCGGCGTCGGGCCCGCCGGGTGGACAGCAGGAGACCTCGTGGATATCGGCCAGCAGCTGGGCCTGCTCGTAGGCGACCTGACGGGCGCGCGCCGCCATCAGCACCACCAGGTCGTAGCCGTTGAGCCGGGACCGATCCACGCCGGCCAGCAGTGCCGACAGCTCCGGCCCCGGCGGCATCGACCCCAACTGAGGGTCAATGGACATACGTTCGATCACACCGTCGACATTACCGCCCGCCGCCGACAGAATCGGTTCGCCACACCGGGAGTCTCACTTGTCTATTGTGGATTAGCCGGTTCCCGATGACACCGCGTCGTCGATGCGGCACGGGGCGACGATGAGGGCCTAGGTGTACCGACCCAGGACGTTGGTGACACGCGAGCCGGGGTAGTTGATCGGTGGGAGGACCTCCGGCGTAGTGGAGTTAGCCGCTTCACTGCCCCAGGAGGCCCTCGTGTCACACCGTAATGCCCGCTTGACGCTGCACGGCCGTCTGGAGCTGGTCCGGCGTGTCCGCGAGCACCACCGTCCGGTCGCGCACCTGGCCACGGAGATGGGTCTGTCGCGTCAGTGCGCGAACAAGTGGATCAACCGCTTCGACGCCGAAGGCGACGCCGGGCTGCGCGAGCGGTCGAGCCGGCCGCACACCTCACCGACCCGCACCCCGGCCGCGCTCGAGGCGCGGGTGCTCAAAGCCCGCCGCGAACACCGCTGCGACGCGGTGGGCCTGGCCCATCACAGCGGTGTGCCGGCCTCGACCTGTGGCCGGATCCTGCGCCGTCATCAGGTGCCGCGGCTATCTGAGTGCGACCCAATCACCGGCGAGCCCATCCGCGCCCGGCGCATGAGCGGGCGCCGCTACGAACACCCCCACCCGGGCGACCTGGTCCACGTCGACGTCAAGAAAGTCGGCCGCATCCCCGACGGCGGCGGCTGGCGCGTTCACGGCCGCCTCGAGCAGGTCAAGGGCCGCGGTATCGGCTACGACTTCGTCCACGCCGCCATCGACGATCACTCCCGGCTGGCCTACGCCGAGACCCTTCCCGACGAGAAAGGCACCACCACGGCCGGGTTCCTGGCCAGGGCCACGGCCTGGTTCGCCCATCACGGCGTGAGCATCACCGCGATCCTGACCGACAACGCCCTCAACTACCGACGCAGCCACGCCGTGGCCGACCTGCTCGCCCGACTAAACATCAAACACCGCTTCACACGACCCCACTGCGCCTGGACCAACGGCAAGGTCGAACGCGTCAACCGCACCCTGGCCAAGGAATAGGCCTACCGACGCGCCTACACCAACAACCGCCACCGCACCCAAGCCTTGCCCCGATGGCTGGCCATCTACAACAATCAACGACCACACACCGCGCTCGGAGGTCAACCCCCGATCAGCCGCGTGTCACCAAGGTCATGAGCCGGTACACCTAGGGCAGCCCAGGCGGCGGCTGCCAGTCCACTGAGGACTGTGCCGCCCGGTCGAGCCACCGGGCCGGCATGCGGTTGAGAGCCACATCGCGGGCGCGTACGGTCAGGCGCCCTTGGGCCTGCAAGAGGAAGCCCAGCCGGCGCGAGGCGGTGGCGACCCGGGCGACCCGGGGTCGGCGTTCGGCCGTGTAGGCGTCCAGCGCCTCACCCAGGCTGCGACCGGAACCCACCCCGGATCCGACCAGGGCGCGCAGCGTGGCGGCGTCCTCGAAGGCGAGGCAGGCGCCCTGAGCCAGGTTCGGCGTGGCCACATGGGCGGCGTCCCCGACGAGCGCGAAGCCGCCGCTACCGACCGGGTGGCCGAACCGGGCCGGCAGCGGCCGCAGCTCCTCGCCGGCCTGCTGGACCAGGTCGCCCGGCTCGGTCGCCTCGAGCAGCTCGGTGACCGGCGCCTGCCAGCCAGCGAACCAGCGGCGCAGCAACAGCAGCTGGGTCTCGGCCGACTCCGGACGGGCGGCGCCGGGTGCCGTGGCGACCCAGTAGATGCCGCCGCGGGTGGCGTTGCCGGCCGAGCCCCGCTCGCCCAGCATCGCGTGCAGGAAGCGGTGTCCGGCGCCGAGCATCTCGCCGGCGAACGGCACCGAGTCGGACAGGCGGGGGGCCCGGAACCAGGGGATGACCGCGCGCCAGGCGGCGAAGCCAGCCGACGCGACGACCGATGAGGGCGCGAGGCGCCGGCGGATGATGCTGTGGCTGCCGTCGGCGGCGACGATGAGGTCGGCCTCGAATGTGTGCTTGGCCGTGCCGACGGCCGGGCGATCGGCGCCGCCGGCCCGCACGGTGGTTATCTCCACGCCGGTCCGGATCTCGATCCGCCCACCCAGCCCGGCCATCAGCGCGTCGTGCAGATCGTCGGCGTGCACCACGACCGGCTCGACCCCGGCCTGGCTCGCCTCGGCCGCCACCAGCCAGCGCCCGTCCGGGCGGCGGATGCCGCCGGCGACCATCGGGAAGGCGATGTCACCCAGACCAGGGCCGAGGTCGAGCGCGTGCAGCGCCCGCACACCGTTGGGCCAGATGAGCAGCGCGACGCCGTTGCCGCGCAGCCGGTCAGCCCGCTCGAGCAGCGTGACGTGCCAACCGGACCGGGCCAGCGCCCCGGCCGTGGCCAGGCCGGCCACGCCGGCCCCGACCACGACCGCAGTGCGCATGCCTAGGTTTTATCAGCTGAAGCCGTCGTATCGGCCGGGGTCGTCGTATCGGCCGGGGCGGTCTTATCGGCCGAAGCCGCGGCTTCGTCGTGGGCCGTCACATCACCCGCCTTACGGGTCGCGGCCGGCGCCGGTGTCGCCTCGTCGATCGGCGTGCCGTCGGCGGTGACCACGATCAGCGTGCCGTCCTCGGTTGCCTTGAGGTGCTCCTGCGGGCCGCGCGTCTGCAGGAAGTAGACCAGCGCGCC
>JBLNGJ010000420.1:0-3480 GCA_050264675.1 Micromonosporaceae bacterium | reverse complement strand
GGTCTCCCACACGTCGACCTCGGCGACGCCGTGCAGCGCCGCCAACGCCTCGGCGTACTCAACCGGCTCCTGCACCGCGCTGCCCTCGGCACCGGGCGCCGAGCCGCGGGAGACGTCACCGAGCCGGTCGACCCAGCCCGCCGATGTGGCTACCTGGCGCATGGCCGCGCTGGAGCGGCCGTCCCGGTTCGCCGGCATCTGGACGGCGAGCGCGCCGGTCGGGGTCAGCGCGCCAGTGAGCCACCGGCGCAGCAGCTCGACGTGCGTCGGCACCCATTGCAGCGCCGCGTTGGCCACGATCAGGTCGACCGGCGCGGTCGGCTGCCAGTCCTCGATCTCGCCGAGCCGGAACTCGAGCCGGCCGGGCCGGGCGTGTCCGGCCGCTTCGTTGATCATGGCTGGCGACGAGTCGATGCCCAGCACCTGGGCCTGCGGCCATCGCTGCGCCAGTGTGGCGGTGAGGTGGCCTGGGCCGCAGCCGAGATCGACCACAGTGGTGGGGGTGAGGTCGGCGACCCGGGCGATCAGGTCGTGCCAGGGTCGGGCCCGTTCCCGCTCGAATCGCAGGTACTGCCGGGGGTCCCACGAAGGCGAGGTCACGGCACCGATCCTGGCACGACCCGGTGGTCAGCCCCCGCGGGTCAGCCCGGCCGGGCGTACCCGTACGGCGGGGACCGGTCGACGGCGCCGAGCCGAACCACATCGCCGGTGTGCGGCGCATGGATGATCTGGTTGTTGCCCACGTAGATGCCCACGTGGCCGAGGTTGTAGTAGAAGACGAGGTCGCCTGGGCGCAGCGAGCTGCGGGAGATATGCGGCAGGGCGTGCCACTGCATGTCGGCGTTGTGGGGCAGGCTCACCCCGGCCGCCCGCCAGGCCGCCATGGTGAGGCCGGAGCAGTCGTAGCTGTTGGGACCGTCGGCCGCCCACACGTAGGGCTTGCCGAGCTGGGCGTACGCGAAGCGCACCGCCACACCGGCCTTGCCGGCGACGTAGGGCGGGGTGACCTTGGTGCTTGGAGCGCTCGGTGACCGGGCGGTCAGGCGCGCGTACGCCTGCTTTCGCATCTGGTCGAGGCGGGCGATCTCGCCGGTGATCTTCGTCTTCTGGGCCGCCAGCTGGTCGCGCTGCTTCTGTTGCTCGGCGACGAGCTTGGCCAACCGGCCGGCCTCCGCGTCGTGCTTGGCCTTGGTGGCGGTGAACTTGGCCACCTCCGCCTCCTGGTAGCGGGTCAGCCCGTCCAGCGAGGTCAGCCGATCGACCATGTCGGCGCTGGAGCCGGCGGCCAACATGAAGTCCATCCGCACCAGCTCGCCGCCCTTGTAGGCGAGCGAGGCGAGCACGCCGACCTGGGCGCTGGCCTGATCCAGTTGGGTCTGAAGTGGCTGCAACCGGGCCGTGACGGTGGCGGCCGCCGCCTGGGAGGCCTTGAGCTGCTCGTTGAGCTTGTTGTAGTTCTCGATCACCTTCTCGAGGGCGATCGAGTCCTGTTCGATCTGGTTCTCGATCTGGCTGATCGAAGGCTCCGCCTGGGCGGCCGTGGCCGGCGCGAGGACGCTCAGGACGACCAGACCCGCGAGCAGGGATCCGGTCAGGCGAGCCGGGCCGCGCGCCATCGTGCGCAGCGGCCTGCGCTCTCGTTGCAAGACAGATGCTCCTTCTCCCGCCCGCCTACCGGGTTAGCTGTCGGGTTCGGGCGGGAAGGTTCGCCCTACCGCAGGAGTGCGGATTCACCCCGAGACCGAGTAGCTCGGTCGCTGACCTCGTCCCGGGGAAGGACGGGCCGGTCGGGTTCCCGGTTCGTCGCCTCGACCAAGCACCGACACGGGGTGTGCGCAGCGCCTGGGCGCGCGGTCGATTCGGCGGCACCCGGTCGGGTCACCCCTGGTCGGGTGACAGCGGCCGGCCGGGCTCCGACAACCTAACCCGGGCACCGCCATTACGGGAAGGTCCGATCGTGCGATGTGCGCCACCGTTGGGGCGGTTTGCCACGAATGATCCGATGAAGCCCGGGCCGGTGCGCGACCGAACCGTTATGAGCACCGCTAACTGATCTCTTTGTTGCGCCGGCCGTGCGGAGTTTAATCACGGGTAACTTCGGGAGCGGCCACATGTTGCTCGTGCAGAACCTGGAAGTCGTCTACGACGACGTGATGCTGGTGCTGCGTGGGGTCAGCCTGCGGGTGCCGCCCGGCGAGATCGTCGCACTCCTCGGCGCGAACGGCGCCGGGAAGACCACGTTGCTACGCGCGATCAGCGGCCTGCTCGACCCGCACGACGGGAAGATCACCAAAGGTTCCATCACGCTCGATGGCAAGCCGCTGCAGAACCTGTCGCCGGCGGCGATCGTGCGGCGCGGCGTGACTCAGGTGATGGAGGGCCGGCGCACGTTCGCCGAGCTGACCGTCGAGGAGAACCTCCGGTTGGGTGCCCACACCAACCCGGGCGCCCGAAAGACCGGCATGGAGCAGACGTTCAGCCTGTTCCCGGTGCTCGCCAACCGCCGCCGCGACATAGCTGGTTACCTGTCCGGCGGCGAGCAGCAGATGCTCGCCATGGGCCGGGCGCTCATGTCCGGGCCGCGCTACCTCGTGCTGGACGAGCCGAGCCTGGGCCTCGCCCCGCGCCTGGTCGAGCAGGTGCGTGACCTCATCGTCGAGATCAACCGCCGCGGCACCAGCGTGCTGCTGGTGGAGCAGAACGCCACCATGGCGCTCTCCATCGCCTCGCACGGCTACGTGATGGAGACCGGAAAGATCGTGCTCGACAAGCCGGCCGCGGAGTTGCTCGCCGACGAGGACGTGCGCGAGTTCTACCTCGGGCTCGGCCCGGACGCGACGGTGCGGTCCTTCCGCGATGTCAAGCACTACAAGCGGCGCAAGCGTTGGCTGTCATGACCGCACCCGACCAGACCGGCCACGGCGACATCCTCGCCTTCGAGGACGTGCACCTCTCCTTCGCCGGTGTCCGGGCGATCGACGGGGTGAGCTTCACCGTGGGCCGGCACGAGCTCTTCGCGGTGATCGGCCCGAACGGGGCCGGCAAGACGTCGGTCTTCAACGTGCTCTCCGGTGTCTACCGGCCGCAGCAGGGCCGGATCGTCTTCGATGGCGTGGACATCACCGGCTGGCGTCCGCATCGCATCGCCGCGGCGGGCATGGCCCGTACGTTCCAGAACGTCGAGCTCTTTGCCAACCTCACCGTGCTGGACAACCTGATGCTCGGCCGGCACACGCACCTGCGCTACGGCACGCTCGCCGCAATCGCCTGGCGGGGCCGAGCCCGCAAGGAGGAGTTGGCCGCCCGCCAAGCGGTGGAGGAGATCGTCGATTTCCTCGAGCTGGAGCAGTGGCGACGGCTGCCGGTGGGCCTGCTGCCCTATGGCGTGCAGAAGCGGGTCGAGCTCGGGCGCGCGCTGGCGATGAAGCCGAAGCTGCTGCTGCTCGACGAACCGGTCGGGGGCATGAACCTCGAGGAGAC
>JBLNGJ010000419.1:0-3174 GCA_050264675.1 Micromonosporaceae bacterium | reverse complement strand
GCTCGGCGTCCGCCGGCCGGTCCTGCTCGTCATCGACGACCTGCAGTGGGTTGACCAACCCAGCGCCGATGTGCTGCGCTTCGCCGCCCGCCGGCTGGAGGGCACCCGGGTGGCCGTGCTCGCCGCCGAGCGGTCCAGCGCGAGCACGCCGGCCCGCTACGCCGACCTGTGCCCGCCACCGCGGCTGGAGCTGCCGCTGGGGCCGCTCACCGAGTACGACACCGCCGACCTGTTGCGCGACCGGTTCGGTCCGGTGCTCTCGCTGCTCACCATCGCCCGCGTGCACGAGGCGAGCGGCGGCAACCCGCTCTTCGCCATCGAGCTCGGCCGGGCGCTGGTGGCCCGCGGCGGCAGCGTCGGCCCCGGTGACCCGCTTCCGGTGCCGGAGCGACTGCGGGCGCTGCTGGCCGAGCGGCTCGCCTCGCTCGCTCCCGAGGTCTCCGCGGTGCTGCTGCGCGCGGCCGCACTGGCGCGGCCGGCCCGGGCTCTGCTGGTGGCGGCCGAACCCGGGCAGCCGGCCGACCCGGTCGCCGCCCGGGCGCTCGCCGACGCGGTCGCCGCCGGGCTGGTGCTGGTGGCCTCGGACGGGGCACTGCGCTTCTCGCACCCGCTGCTGCGCGAACTGGTCTACGCCGAGGCGGCGCCGGCGGCCCGGGCCGAGGCCCACGAGCGCCTCGCGGCTCGGGTGGAAGACTCGGTCGAGCGCGCCCGCCACCTCGCCCTGGCTCGCCCGTACGCCGATGAGGACCTCGCCGCCCGGCTGAGCGATGCGGCCGAGGAGGCCCGTCGGCGCGGGGCCCCGGCGGTCGCCGCC
Organism: Micromonosporaceae bacterium; assembly: GCA_050264675.1. GTDB lineage: Bacteria > Actinomycetota > Actinomycetes > Mycobacteriales > Micromonosporaceae > JBLNGJ01. The sequence goes on along the minus strand of JBLNGJ010000419.1, from coordinate 2,360 downwards.
GAACTGGCCGCCCTCGCGGCCGAGCGCACCCCACGCGGCGCCGGTGCCGCCCACGCCCGCCGCCTGGCCGCGGACGAGTACGCCTACGCGGCCGGCTTGAGCGCGGACGCGCACAGCCACGCCAACGTGGCCGCCGAGAGCGCGGCCGACCCGTCGGTGCGCGTGCGCGCCCGGCTGCTCCTGGTCGACCTGGCCGGGCAGGATCAGTCCGAGGTCGGGCCGTTGCTGGACGCCGCCTCCCGCGACGCCGGCGGCGACCTGGCGCTGCTGTCGCGGGTGCAGCAGATGCGGGCGTGGAAGTACGCCTACGACGGCGACCTGGACGCGGCCGTGGCCGAGCTGCGCCGGGCGCAGGAGTGCGCCGAGCGCAGCGGCAGCGTCGAGCTGCTCGTCAACGTGCTCGCGTTACGAGCCACCATGGAGTCGCCGCTGTCTGGCCCCGAGGGCGATGAGCTGCTCGCCCGCGCCGTCGAGCTGGCCACGGACCTGCCGCCGAGCTCCGAGGTGGTCCGGGTGCGCCAGACCTACGCCATGTCGCGGCTCTTCCGCGGCGACGCGGTCGAGGCGCTGCGCCAGCTGGAGGAGCTGCGCGCCGAGGTCGACCGCTCCGGCACCATGCCCGACCGGGCCGGCGTACTGGTCTCGGTCACCTCGGCCAACCTGCGCGCCGGACACTGCACCGAGGCGCTGGCCGCCGGCCGCGAATGCATGCGGCTCATCCTCGACATCGAGGCCACCCCGGGCCCGGGCCTGCTCGTCGGTGGTCTGGCTGAGCTCTTCGGCGGTTCGCCCGGGCGTGCCGGGGCCCTCGCCGACCAGGCCATCGAGGCGAGCGCGGCGGCCGGTGACGGCGACTGGCTCAAGCTCGCGCACGCGGTGCGCGGGCAGGTGCACCTTTTCGAGGGTGACCCGATGGCCGCGGTCGTCTCGATGCGCGAGGCGTACGCGCTGGAGCAGCGCACCGGGCGCCTCGACCCGGCCATGTTCCTCTGGCACGCCGACTTCGTCGAGGCCCTGGTTGGCGCCGGCGAACGGAGCGAGGCGGCCGAGGTGCTGGCGACCGTGCGTGAGGTGGCCCACCGGCTGGGGCAGCAGGTGGTGCTGCTCGGGTTCAGCCGGGCCGAGGCGCTCGTGGTGGCCGCCGACGGCGACGCCCGGGCCGGCGTCGACCTGCTCAGCGCGGCGCTGCGAACCTGGGCCGGGCATCCGTACCCGCTGGAGCCGGCGCGGGCCTGGTTCGTGCTCGGCGGGCTGCAGCGGCGGGCGCACCGGCGAAGCGCCGCCCGGGCGGCCCTGCTCGAGGCGGCCAGCCGCTACCGCGCGGCCGAGGCGGTGCCGTGGCTGGGCGCGGTCCAGGCCGAGCTGAGTCGCCTCGACGGGTCCCATGCGCCGGGGCTCTCGGAGACCGAGCGGCGCATCGTGAGCCTGGTCATCGGTGGCGCCACCAACCGCGAGATCGCCCGCTCGACGTACCTGTCGGTGAAGGCGGTCGAGGCGAACCTGACCCGACTCTACCGCCGGCACGGCGTGCGCAACCGAGCCCAGCTCGTGCGGGTGCTGCAACGCACCAGCACGCTGCCGACCCAGCGTCCAGGAGGTTGACTGGGCCTGTCGGGGGTCTTGCCCGAGGCGGTAGGTTGTTGCCCGTGAATGACGCCGTCACCTTCCTGGCCGAGATCCCGAGCCCCCAGCAGGGCGTCTGGCACCTCGGTCCGATCCCGCTGCGCGGCTACGCGCTGTGCATTCTCGTCGGCATCGTGGCCGCGTGCGCGATCACCGAGGTGCGCATGCGCCGGCGCGGCGCCCCGCCGTGGGTGGTGCTCGATATCGCGGTGTGGGCGGTCCCGTTCGGCATTGTCGGCGCTCGGATCTACCACGTGATCACCTCGCCGGACGACTACTTCGGCGCCAATGGTCACCCGCTCAAGGCCTTGGAGATCTGGAACGGCGGCCTGGGCATCTGGGGCGCCGTCGCCGGTGGCGCGATCGGTGCGTGGATCGCCTGCCGTCTGCAGAAGATTCCGTTGACCTTCGTGGCTGACTGTCTGGCTCCCGGCCTGCCGGTGGCGCAGGGCATCGGCCGCATCGGCAACTGGTTCAACAACGAACTCTACGGCGGGTCCACCAACCTGCCCTGGGGCTTGCGCATCTACCGGTACAACCTCGGCGCCGGCCACGCGGAGATGGACCCGGCCACCGGCGAACCGAGGGTGATGCCCGGCAGCCCGTTCCACCCCACGTTCCTCTACGAGCTGATCTGGGACCTCGGCGTCGCGCTGCTCGTGGTTCTGGTCGACCGGCGGGTCAAGTTCGGCAAGGGGCGCGCGTTTGCGCTCTACGTTATGGCTTACACCGTCGGC
>JBLNGJ010000418.1:0-5699 GCA_050264675.1 Micromonosporaceae bacterium | reverse complement strand
ACTACAGCGCGGTCGGCTACCTTCAGATGATCCCGCCGGCGAACTCCAGTCGCGGCAACACCAACCCGGACACCGTCCACAACCCTTGGACCGATCTGGGCATCAACTCCCTCGCCCAGGCCGCCATCATCACCGTCCAAGATCACAAGGCGATAGAGGATCTGGTGCGCCAGGGCTACACCGAAAACGTCATCCTCACCGTTGACGACCGCTCGCCGTTGCTGCGCATTGAGGCGGTCGGTAACTCGGCCGGCCAGGCCACCGGCACCGTGCAACAGCTGATGAGGCTGCTCGACGAGCAGATCCAGGACCAGCAGTCGAAGTACGGCGTGGCGAAGGCCGACATGATCACCACACTAGTGCTCGACGACGGCTCGAACGTGACCGTGGTGACGACGAAGGTGAAGCGGCTCGTCATCTTCGCTCTCGGCCTTGGCCTGTTGCTCACCGCCGCGAGCACCATCGGTGTCGACGCCCTGCTGGGTCGCCGGGCCCGGCGGCGGCTCAGCACGTCGGCGCCACCGCTGTCGATGTTCGAGTCGGCGCTGCGGCCCAAGGGCAGGCCCCGCAGAGAGACCGACCCCTATGCAAGCACGGCCGGTCCATTGGTGACGGCCAGTCCACTGGTGACGGACCGGCCGTTGGCCACCCCGACCGCCAACGGTACGAACGGAGACCGGCCGGCGCCGGCAACCTACCCGCGCGACGATTCGACGTCGGTCATCCACGTCGACCGCCCGACGACCGGCCCGGCCTCGGCCACCCCGGAGGACGACAGCACCAACGTGGCCTCGGATGCGACCATCGTCCTCCCGCTATCGCACAGCCGGTGGTCGCGACGCGATGACCAGAAGTAGCCCTCGCGTCGACTCGCATGAGTGTGCGGCGTGCGGTGGGGTCATGGTGCCGGTCGCCGATGTCGGTGAGATCCCGGTGCTCTGCGGCGTGCACTGGTCGGATGCCGCGCAGGCGGCGGCGAGCCCGGTCGGTCGGATGCTCCTGGGCTACTGCCCCGATTGCGCGTACGTGCGCAATCTCGCCTTCGATCCCGCGGTCATGGTCTACGACACCACGATGGACACCAACCTGCACCACTCGCCCGCCTTCCGGGAGTTCTCCAGCGACCTGGTCGACTACCTCGCCGATGGGTATGTCGGCGCGGGGCAACGCGTCGTCGACATCGGGTGCGGGCAGGGTGAGTTCCTCCGCGAGCTCTGCCACAAGGTGGGCTGCCGGGGTGTGGGCTACGACGCGATGTACGCCGGCCCGATCGGTGCCGACAGTTCAGGCGCCGAGTTCCACAGCTCGTTCGCCCCGCGCGGCCCTCAACTGCCCGAGTTCGACATGTTCACCTCCCGGCACTGGTTCGAGCACCTGGCTGATCCGTACGAGTTCCTCGTCGACCTGCGGGTGCGGGCCGGTGACCGCCCGGTCTTCGGCTACCTCGAGGTGCCCGATGCCGGCTACGACCTGTCCACCGCCGGCTGGGAGGTCATCTACCCACACGTGTCCTACTTCGACGGCTACCCGTTGAGCCGCATCGTGACGCGCGCCGGCTGGCGGGTCGAGGCGGCCGGGACGTGGTTCGCCGGGATGTTCCGGTTCATCGTCATCTCGGCCAATCAGCCCGACCGGGCGGCGTCCGCTGGCCCTGGGCCCGGGGCGCCGCCGCCAACGCTCGCCGACCGCGACCGCCAGCTCGCCGCGATCGGTGAGTTCGCCGACCGGCACGAGGCGGAGCGAACCCGATGGCGACGGCACATCGCCGAGCTGGCCGACGCCGGCGCCCGGCCGGTGCTCTGGGGCGCCGGGTCACGCGCCGTGCAGTTTCTCACCCTGACCGACCCGGACCGACGGCTGGCCGCGGTGGTGGACGTCAACCCGCGCAAGTGGGGCCGGTTCCTGCCGGTCACCGCGCACCAGGTGCACCCGCCGGAGCACCTGGCGCAGCTGCAACCCTCGGCGGTCATCCTGACCAACCCGGCCTACCGGACGGAGATCGCGGCGGAGCTGACTCGCCTGGGGGTCCAGGCGGAGCTGCTGCAGGCTTGACCCGATGACGGGCGCGATACGCGGTGTGACCTCGTGCTGAGGATCGCCCTGGCCGGCTTGCGGGCGCACAAGCTCCGCACCGTCCTCAGTGGTCTCGCCGTGATGATCGGCGCCGGCCTGCTGGGCGGCTCGCTCATCTACGGGGCGACCGCCCAGGCGGCCTTTCTCACCGATCTCTCCCAGGCCGGGGCCGGGGTCGACGTGCTCGTCACGCCGACCGGCTCGCCCGAGCTGACCGGCCCGGCCGCGCTCGCCGCGATCGCCAGCCTGCCCGATGTGGCGCATGTGGACGGTCGGGTCGTGGCGCCGCTGGGCGTGCTCGGGCGGACCGGCCGTGTGGTCACCAATCAGGGTTCGGTCGGCGTCGCCGTCTCGCTGCCGTCCTGGTCGGGCTTCGCCAGATTCCGCACGGTGGCCGGTCGGCTACCCGCCTCGCCGGGCGAGGCGGCGCTGGACCGGCCGACCGCCGAACGCGAAGGGCTGGGGCTCGGCGACCGGCTCGAGATCGTCGACCGCGACGGGCAGGTCCACCCGATGACGCTGGTCGGCGAGATCGACTTCGGAGCCGACCGCGACTTCGCCGACAACTCGGCGGTCACACTCACCTCCGCCGACCTGACCGGCCTGGTCGGCACGGCCGCCGCGCAGCGGTACGACCAGATCGTCGTCGCCGGCCAGCCGGGCGTCGACGCGAACCGCCTGCGCGAGCAGGTCGCCGCCGCGCTGGGCCGGCAGTACACCGTGACGACCGGTGACCAACTGCGCCACGACCTGGCCGCCGCGACGGCCAAGTACGTCGACGCGTTCCTCACCACCCTGCTCGCCACCACGCTGGTCACACTCGTCGTGGCCGGTGTGGTCGTCTTCAACACGTTCCGGGTGCTGTTGGCCGGACGCATCCGCGAGCTCGCCCTGCTGCGCTGCGTCGGCGCCCGGCGCAGCCAACTCACCACGCTCGTGCTGGCCGAGTCGCTCGGGGTCGGGATCGTGGCGTCGCTGTGCGCCCTGCTCGTGAGCGTGGCCGTTGGCCAGGGGCTGCTCATCGCCCGACGCCTGCACAACCATGACCTGCCGCCGGCCGGCCTGGTCGTGCCCGGCTCGGCGATCGCCGTGGTGGTGTTGACCGGCGTGAGCCTCACTGTCGCCTGTGGAGTGTTGCCGGCCCTGCTCGCCGGCCGGGTGTCTCCGCTGGCCGCCCTACGCACGAGCGACGACGTCGCCGTGCGCCCGGCCCGGCATCCGGTGCTCGCCGTCATCGCCGCCCTGCTGCTGACCGCGGGTGGCCTGCTGCTGGTGCGCTCGGGGCGTAGCGAGGGCTTCGACGGCCTGGTGCCCATCGCCGGCGGGGCGATGATGGGCTTCGTCGGACTGGTCATCGTGCTGCCGTTCGTGGTGCGCCCGTTCCTTCGCCTCGTCGGCACGGTCCGGTTGGGGCCGGCGGCCCGGCTCGCGGTCACCAACGCCGCGCGTAACCCGGTCCGGTTCGCGGTCATGAGCACCGCGCTCATGGTCAGCATCGCGCCGCTGACCATGTTCGCAGTGATGCTCACCACGGCCCGGGAGCAGGCCCAACTCGAGCTGGCCGAGAACTTCCCGGTCGACTTCGTGGTCGCCCACGCCGACACCAACTCGGCCCGGCCGCCGCTGCCGGTGGCGCTGATCGAGCGGGCCCACGCGTCCCCGGCCTTCGCCGCCGTGGTGCTCGGCCACGCCGGGCTGGCCCGAGCCGCCGGCGCACCGGCACGGGTCGGCGCGTTCGAGCCGGGCACCCTCGGCGTGAGCGTCGCCCCCGAGGTGACGGAGGGCTCCCTGGCGGCGTTGGGGCCCGGCGCGGTCGGCCTGCAGAGTAACTTTGCCGCCACGCGCGAGCTGGCGCTCGGCGATGTGGTCGAGATCGACCGCGACGATCAGCACTTCACCGGCACCGTCGTCATGATCTTCGACGACACGCCCCTGCCGGTCGACGTGCTGGTCGACGACTCCGACTTCGCGGCGCACCTGTCCGGCAGCGACTACCTGATGATCCGGCGGGCCAGCGGGGTCGACCCGGCGTCGGCCCGGGCGGTTCTCGACGACGTGGTCGCTGATGACCCGATCGCCGTCGTCACCAGCACGGCGCAGCAACGGGACGCATTGGCCGCGTCCCTGGCGGGCCGGCTGGTCCAGTTCGATGTGCTGCTCGGCCTCGCGCTCCTCATCGGACTGACCGGAGTGGCAAACACGCTCGCCCTCAGCGTGCTCGAACGCCGCCGCGAGTCGGCCCTGCTGCGCGCGCTCGGGCTCGCGGTGCGGCAGCTGCGGGCGACGCTGCTGGTGGAGGCGCTCCTGGTGGCGCTGCTCGGCGCGGTGATCGGCATCGGTTTCGGCCTGGTCTTCGGCTGGATCGCCGCCGACGGACTGATCCGCACCTACGGCCACGGCCATCCGGCGGTGCCGCTCGGGCAGATCGGCGCGTACCTCGGCCTGGTCGGCATCGCCGCGGCGGTGGGCGCGCACGGGCCGGGCGGGGGCGGGGCGCGGCGGGCGGGGGGGGCCCGGCCCCCCCCGCTCCTCCACCAGCGGCACCAGCTCGCCCGTCGCTCGCTTGCAGTCCGGGCACGTGCCGGGCTTGGGGCTGGCGAACCCACACTGCTGGCATCGGTAGACGCTGGTGGCCCGCGCCATCCTCACTCCTTGGGCGTACCGTCGCGGCCGTCGGCCTTGCCGTCGCGACCGAGGCCGCGCAGCAGGCCACGGAGCAAGAAGCTGCGCTGGGCGCCGTCGAGGATGGTGACGAGACGCTCGTAGATCGTGGGATCGGCGATCAGGGCGCCGACCGTGCCTTCGCCGTCCTTGATCTTCTCGGTGATCTCCTTGAGGTTCGCGACGGCCGCCTGGAAATCCTGCGACGCCTGGCGGATCCCGCCGTCGGCGGGCTCGTCCTTGATGAGCCCGCCGAGCGTGCCGCGGCCTCCGGCCAGCCGGTCGGAGACGTCGCGCAGGTTGTGGGCCACCCTGCCCAGGTCGTCGAGGACGGCGCGGTACTTGGGATCGAAGAGCAGCGCCGGCAGCACGCCGTCCTCGGCCGACGGCTGCTCGACCACGCGGCTCAGCCGGTCCATCGCAGCCACGAATCGCCTGGCCGATGCCGTGGACTGCTCCGAGGTGAGCACGCCGGCGGCGCCCTCGCCGCGCTGCACGCGCTCCAGCAGCGCCTGCGTGCTGGCGACCAGCTCGTTGACCCGGCGCAGGGCCACCGGCTCTTCGTAGATCAGCACGTGAGCCCAGCCCTTTCCGCGCTCCACCTCGGAGACGATCTTGCCGACCTGGTCGGTGATCTTCCGCGCGGAGTGCACGGTGGCCGAGGCCTCCTCGATCAGGCGCGACTGGTTCAGGGCCTGGGCCGTCTCGCGCAAGCTGTCGGCCAGCGTGCTGACGCTCTTGACCACCTGGGCGCTCTCGTTCATCACGCGGCCGATGTCGAACGGATCGGTGGACGCGATGACGTCGTCGGGGCGCACTGGCGGTGCGCTGGTGGTGCCGACGGTGATCTCGATGATCTTGTCGCCGAGCAGCCCCTGGGTCTCGATGCGGGCCACCGAGTCCCTGCGCACGCGGTCGCCGAATTGCTTGGCGATGGTCATGTCGACCCGCACCTTGCCACCCGG
>JBLNGJ010000417.1:0-9832 GCA_050264675.1 Micromonosporaceae bacterium | reverse complement strand
GAGCACCACGCGGTCGTCAACTTCATCCGTGCGGTGCAGGAGCTCTTCGAGCTGACCCCGGCCGATCGGGTGCTCGGGTTCGCGGCCAGCACGTTCGACGTCTCGGTGTTCGAGACGTTCGCGGCCCTGCTGACCGGCGCCCGGCTCTACCTGGCCGCCGACGACGAGCGCCTCGAGCTCGACCGGTTGCACCGGTTGCTCGAGGAATGCGCCATCACGGTCACCGACATGCCGCCGTCGTTGATGGCCCTGCTGGAGCCGGAGCGGCTGCCCAACCTGCGCATCGCGTTCGTCGGCGGTGAGGCGTTCTCCGGCGATCTCGTCAACCGGTGGAACCGCGGCCGGCGGTTCTTCAACGGGTACGGCCCGACCGAATGCACGGTAACGATGATCGTGCAGGAATGCCCGGGTCATTGGGAGTCATCGCCGCCGATCGGGTTGCCGATCGCCAACCACGTGGCCCACGTGCTGGACCGCCGAGGCGAACTGGTGCCGATGGGCGTCGCCGGGGAACTGGTGATCGGTGGCACCGGACTGGCTCGCGGCTATCTGGGGCAGCCGGAGCTGACGGCCGAGAAGTTCTACGCCGACCCGTTCGGGACAGCGCCCGGCGGCCGCCTGTACCGCACCGGCGACCTGGTGAAGCGGCAGCGCGACGGGGCCATCGTGTTCCTCGGGCGGATCGACCACCAGGTAAAGATCCGGGGCCTGCGGATCGAGCTCGGCGAGATCGAGGCGGTGCTCAGTCAACTCCCCGAGGTCGACCAGGTGGCCGTCGAGCCGTACCAGGACGAGCAAAGCGAGAAGCATCTGGTCTGCTACGTCGCTGGCCGGGGCACGCGCCCGGAGCCGGCGGCCTTGCGGGAGTTCCTGACCAGCCGCCTGCCGGTCTACATGGTGCCAGCCCAGTTCGTCGTGCTCGACTCGTTGCCACTGACCACCAGTGGCAAGGTCGACCGGCGCCAGTTGCCCGCGCCGGACCTGGCCCACGGGCTGGCGGACGGTCCGATCGAGTATGCCAGCGCCGTCGAGGAGGTGCTCGCGACCGAGATCGTCGGCTTCGTGCTCGGCCTCGGCGAGGTGCCGCCCGAGCGGAACTTCTTCGAGCTGGGTGGGCACAGCCTCGCCGCGGCCAGGGTCGTCTCGCGTATCCGCAGCCGGTACGGGATCGAGATGAGCCTCTCCGACTTCTTCCGGGCGCCTACCGTCCGGGGCCTGGCCCAGTTGGTCGCCGCCCGCCAGCCGGCGATGACCGACGACCAGCTCTTCGCGATGTTGGAGTCGATGACCGACGAGGAGGCGGCGGCACTGCTGCCGGACGGTCCGGTCGCAACGGAGGGGTGAGCGGGCTCGTGGACTTCGGCGCCAGCAAAGAACAGGCGCTGTTCCGTCAGCAGGTGCGGGACATGCTCGCCGAGGAGCCGCTGCGTTCGGCGATCGCGCATGTGGTGGCCGCGCGCCGCCAGGAGCCGGACGTGCGGCCGCTCTACCGCGAACTGGGTCGTCGCGGCCTGCTCGCCGTCAACTGGCCCGTGGAGTACGGGGGCGAGGGGCGCAGCCTGCTCGACGCCGCGATCGTGGCCGAGGAGTTCTCGCGCGTCGGTGTGCCGGAGACCTTGTACGTCAACACGGTTCAGATCGTCGGCCTCTTCCTGCTGATGGCCGGCACGGCCAAGCAGAAGGCGACCTACCTCCCGCCGCTGGCTCGGGGCGAGCTCTTCGCCAGCGTGCTCTACACCGAGCCCGAGTCCGGGTCGGACCTGGGCTCACTCTCCACTGTGGCTGAACCAGATGGTGACGGCTGGCGGCTGACCGGGGTCAAGGCGTTCAGCGTGAAGAGCGACATCACCGACTTCGGGCTGTGCGCCGCGCGGAGCCGGCCGGACGGCGATCGGTACCAGGGGATCAGTCTGTTCCTCGTCGACATGCGCGCGGACGGCGTGCGCCGGCACTCCATCCGCAGCATCTCCGATGACCAGTTCCACCGGGTCGAGCTGGTGGGGGTACGGGTGGGCGCCGACGATCTGGTGGGGGAGTTGCACCACGGGTGGCCGCTGCTCGCCGAGGCGCTCGCGGTCGAGCGGACCGGTCTGGACTACTCGCTCAAGGCCGAGCGGTGGCTCGCCGCAGCCGAAGAGGTGCTCGCGGCCGACACCGATGCCGGCTCGGACCCGGCGGTCCGCGAGGAGCTGGGGCGCTTCGCCGCGGCTACCCGGGCGTCCCGGCTGCTGGCTCGGCAGGTGCTCGCCGGTCTGGCCGAGGGCAAGGTCGACGAGGCGCTGGCAGCAGCGTCCAAAGTGTACAGTAGTGAGCTCGCCCAGCAGGTGGCGGTGTGGGGTAGTCTGCGCCTGGCCGGCCTTCTGGGCAACCCGGCCGTGCCGGCCGCGGCCGGTGCCGAGCTCGACTCGGCCTTCCGGGAAGCGCCCGGCGTGACCATCTCGGCCGGCACCTCCGAGATGATGCTGCAGATCGTGGCCAACCTGGCGCTGGACGACCTGGAACGTGAGGCGCGCGGCGCCGCGGCCGACGATCCGGACGCGGTGCGGGGTCGCCTGCGGGCGGCCGTGCGTAGCCGGTTGCGTCCGGCCGCGATGTTGGCGGCCGAGGGCGAGGCGCCGCTCGATCTCCCCGCCGGGGCCGACGCCGCCGCCTGGGCGGCCCTGCGGGAGTGCGCGGCGCCGGCCTTCGATGCGCCGCCGGAGGCGGGCGGCCTCGGTCTCGGCCTCGCGGCCAGCAGCGGAGTGGCCGAGGAGCTCGGGTGGGCCGGCCTGGGCACCGACTACCTCGCGCTGGCGTTCGCGATCGACGCGACGGCCGGCGCCGCCGACGCCACTGAACTGGTCAGCGGGGACCGGCCGGTGGTCGTGGCCGGATTCGACACGGTCGCACCGGCGGCCACCGCGGCACCGGACGGCGCCGACGGGTTCCGGCTCGTCGGCTCCGGTGGGCCGGTGCCGGCCGTGGACACGGTGCTGTTGCCGGTCGGGCTGCCCGGCGATCGGATCGGTCTGGCCCGGCTGGACCGTTCGAGTGGGACTGAGCGCCTCACCCTGCTGCGCCAGTGGCCCCGCGACGATCCGTTCCCACCCGCCGTGGTCGGTCGGGCCCGGGTGCGCCAGGCGGCGTACCTGCTCGGTCTGGCCCGAGGTTCGCTCGGCATCGCCATCGTCCGGGCCACCGACCGCCGCCAGTTCGACCGGCCGCTGCGCGAGTTCCAGAGCGTCGCGTTCCGGCTGGCCTCGGCCCTCGTGGCGGTCGAGGCGCTGCGGGTGGCCGTGGCCGAGGCGGTGGGGCTGGCCGACGCGGAGAAGCCGTTTGACCGGCCAGCCGCGGAGGTGCTCGCCCAGGGTGCCGAGGTGGCGGTCGACGTGGTGCGCTTGGCGATGCAGCTGGGTGGCGTGCGGGCGCTGACCGATGAGCTGCCCATGCACCGGTACTACCTGCGGATGCGGGCGGAGGCCGGGCGGTTCGGTCCCGCGGCCGAGCTGTGGCGGCAGGCGGGCCGGGCAGATCAGCTCCGGCGGACAAGTCCCGCCTGGTAGGCGAAGGAGACCAATTGGGCCCGGTCGCGAAGCTGGAGTTTGCAGCGCACTCGGTAGATGTGCGAGCGCACCGTTGCGACGCCGATGAACAGCTGCCCGGCGATGTCGTCGATCGAGAATCCCAGCGCGGTAAGCACCAGGATCTCCCGTTCCCGCGGCGTCAGGGTATGGCTGACCGGTTCGAGCTGGTTCGCTGGCGGGTGGCTGCGTTGTTTGCGGAACCAGGTGAGCATCCGGTCGGCGATCCCCGGGCCGAACATCGCCTGGCCCTTGGCGACGGTACGCACGGCGAGCACCATCTCTTCCCGGGTGGCGTCGTCGGCCAGCACTCCGCACGCACCGCAGCGCAGCACGTCGCCGAGCAGCTCGTCGTCGTCGATGGTGGCGTAGACGAGCAGTCGGGGCGAAGGCTCCGGGCTCTCCCGCACCAGTCGGCCGATCAACTCACTACCGGTGACGTTGCCGAGGTTGATCCCGGTGACCAGAACCTGCGGACGCGACTGGCGCACCAGCATGATCGCGTGCGTCGCGCTGTCGGTGCCGCCGACGACATCGATGTCGGGTTCGGCATCGAGCAGCCGCTCGAGACCTTCCCGGACAATCGGGCGGTCGTTGCAGACGAGAACGCTCACCGATGGGCTCGAAGCCACCGTTGCATCCCTTACCGATCAGTGAAAGCCAGATGGCTGTGCGTCCGCGGGACGGCTGCCGTCCACCGCAGAACGCGAGGTGACAATGGATTGACGTTAATCGTGCCCGTTACGTCATGGGAATCTCGTTTCCCCAAGGCCTGTCACGATCGAGGGGGACAGCCTATGGACCTATAAACGACTCAGCGCGGGCCGCCTTTGCCAGCCTGTTTGGCACGCATCGTCGTCCGCTTTGAGTAGATCGTCATATCGACATCTTCCATTATGGCATGTCGCTGCGGCTGGCGGGAGCGCCGTCGCGGCTGGTTCGCGTGCCCATTGAGCCTCGGCGATATTCTCCCGCGCCCGGGCGATGCGCATTCGCTTCCGGCAATCGCCACTTTCCTGTGCCACCGGAGCCCCGGATCGTCGAGTAACACCGGCCCGCACCTGGGGCAACTTCTTGGAACGAGCCCTCAACCCGGGTGAGGTGCGGGCCGAATCCGGAGAACTGCCCGTGAGGCCGGGTGAGCAGCCAGGATCGGAGCCCGGCCGGCTGCGAGCCCCAGCCCCGGCCGGGTCGCCAAGATCGGGGACCGCCCAGCCGGTCCGGCGGCCGGCTCCGGCCGGATTCCACCGGCCGGGCGCGACTACGCTAGGCATGGCCGACCCCGGCCACTGAGACATCCGGGACATCCGGAACATCCGGGCAGACTTGGGAGCGGCACCGATGAGCACCGTGGCCATGCTGACGTTCGAGGACGCCGTGGCGCGCTACGAGCCCGTGATCGGGATCGAGACGCACGTCGAGCTGGGCACCCGGACGAAGATGTTCTGCGGCTGCCCGACCGAGTTCGGCGCCGAACCCAATACGCAGGTCTGCCCGGTGTGCCTGGGTCTGCCGGGCTCGCTGCCGGTGGCCAACCGGGCCGCGATCGAGGCGACGATCCGCATCGGCCTCGCGCTCAACTGCCGGATCGCCCCGTGGTGTCGGTTTGCTCGCAAGAACTACTTCTATCCGGACATGCCGAAGAACTACCAGATCAGCCAGTACGACGAGCCGTTGTGCGTCGACGGTTGGCTCGATGTCGAGCTGGCCGGGCAGAGCGTGCGAGTGGGCATCGAGCGGGTGCACCTCGAAGAGGACACCGGCAAGACGATGCACATCGGCGGCGCGACCGGGCGCATCCACGGGGCGACGGAGTCCCTTGTGGACTACAACCGGGCCGGCATCCCGCTGGTGGAGATCGTGACCAAGCCGGTGCCGGGAACCGGGGCGCGCGCACCGCAGGTGGCCCGGGCCTACGTCACCGAACTGCGCGACCTGGTCCGTTCGCTCGGCGTCTCCGACGTGCGCATGGAGCAGGGCTCGCTGCGCTGCGACGTCAACACCTCGCTCAACCGTCCCGGCGAACCGCTGGGCACCCGGAGCGAGACCAAGAACGTCAACTCGCTGCGCAGCGTGGAGCGGGCGGTGCGGGCCGAGGTCGTCCGGCAGGCAAACGTGCTGGAGTCCGGCGGCCGGGTGGTGCAGGAGACCCGGCATTTCCACGAGGACACCGGCGATACCACACCCGGGCGCAGCAAGGAGACCGCGACCGACTACCGCTATTTCCCCGAGCCTGATCTGGTGCCGCTCGCCCCGGACCCGGAGTGGGTCGAGCGGTTGCGGGTCACGCTGCCCGAGCCGCCCTCGACGCACCGGCGCCGGCTACAGGCGGCCTGGGGGTTCGCCGACCGGGAGATGCAGGCCATCGTCAACGCCGGCGCCGTGCCGCTCATCGAGGCCACCGTGGCCGCCGGCACCACGCCCGAGGGCGCGCGCAAGTGGTGGCTCGGGGAGCTGGCCCGGCGGGCCAACGAGACCGGCGTCGATCTGGCCGATCTGGATGTGCGTCCCGAGCACGTGGCGCACGTGCAACGCCTCGTCGACGAGGGCCGGCTCAACGACAAGCTCGCCCGTGGCGTGCTTGCGGGCGTACTCGCCGGGGAGGGCTCGCCGGCCGAGGTCATGGCCGCCCGTGGCCTGGAGGTGGTCTCCGACACCGACGCGCTCACGGTGGCGGTCGACGAGGCGATCGCCGCCCACCCGGAGATCGCCGCGAAGATCCGCGACGGTAAGGTCGAGGCGGCCGGCGTCCTCATTGGAGCAATCATGAAGGCGACCCGCGGCCAAGCCGACGCGAAGACCGTGCGCGAGTTGATTCTCGCCCGCCTGGCCTGAGCCTTGAGCCGCCGCTGGAACACCCGTCATTCGTCCGGCTTTACCGCCCGCTCGTCGGTGCGCCGCGCGTGGTCGATGCTTGACCGCCGCCGTACCCTGGCTAGGTGGCCGATCAGGTGATCCGGCAATGTCAGTCCGGCCCGCACGTGGTGGCCGGCGGCTTGGACTGGGCGCACGAGCGCGTGCGGGCGTTCCACGAAGCGTTTGGTCATCCCGTAGGCCTGCGGCCGCATCCGCTCGACGGCCCGCGGGCCACGGTGCGAGCGGCCTGGATGCGCGAAGAGGTGGATGAGTTCGAGCTGGCCGCCAGCACGGTGGATCAGGCCGACGCGATGATCGATCTCATCTACTTCGCCCTCGGCACCCTGGTTGAGATGGGCGTGCCGGCCGAGCCGTTGTTTGAGATCGTGCACCGCGCCAACATGAGCAAGCGGGCCGCCGACGGTGTTGTGGTTCGAGCGCCGGACGGCAAGGTGGAGAAGCCGATTGGGTGGGTGTCGCCGGAAACCCAGCTCAGTGAGTGGCTGGTGGCACAGTACACCGGTCACCGGTTCGTCTCAGCCGCCGAGATAAGCTCGGCGGCCGCCGTTCTGGCCATGGCCGCGGATGCGGTGCGGTTGACCGGCTACTCGGGCCAGGACTTCGAGGCCGTCCTGCCGGGAACGACCCCGGACGGCAGTGAGGATCGAGCCATCGGGGGTGGCACACTCAACCGTTACCTGAGCCGCAAAGACCTGCCGTTGGACGACGGCTATCTGCACCACGACACCTTGGACGAAGCGACGTTCGGCGCGGCACTGCAGGAATCTGTCGCCCAATGCGCTGGTGTGGCCCTCGGGTGCGACGCGTCGGTCCTGTATCGCGGACGTTCGGCAGGGGCGCGTTTCGTTCTCGTGGCCGACGTCGGACGAAGCAACCTCATGGTGGTCGATCCCGATCCGGCCGCCGGCGGGATCCACGAGGCCAGCCTTGACGACGCCCTTGCGGCCGTGCGACGGCGGGAGGACGGCATCCACCGCATTAGGAGACGGAGTACGTGAGAACCGATTCGCTTCACCGGGAGAGAACAATGCCGGCATTGGGCGACCCGCCCAAGCTGCGGCGCCTGCTGCTGGACATCGATGGTCAGCCATGCCCGTTCGCCTGCACGTACTGCTTTGCCAGCTTCAGCCAGTTTCAGAAGCCGCCGACGCTCGCCGACCTCAGCCGCGATGAGTCGCTCCTCGACGGGGTTGACGTCATCTATCCGGCCTGTGACACCGACCTGTTCGCGCGGCCGGACGCCCTGGAGATCCTGGCGCAGCTCGTTCCGCACGGACGCTCGCTCAGCATTTCCACCAAAGCGCACCTCTCCGCCACCAAGGCCGCCTCGCTGGCCCGCCTCCACGCGAGGTTGCGCGACGCCGGAGCGGTCATGAAGATCGGCGTCTCGATCTCGACCAAGCACCGGGTGGATGAGATCGAGCCGCGGACGCCGCGCTACCCGAAGCGGATCGACACGCTGGCGCAGCTCTCCGGTGCCGGCGTACCCTGCGCCCTCGTTCTCAAGCCGATGTTGGCCGAGATTCCGGACTCGGAGTACGAAGAGATCGTTCGAGACGGGGCCGGCTTCGCTGATGCCATCCTGGTGGGCGACGAGTGGCTGGAGGAGAACGACCGCGCCGTCCGGCAGCCGGTCGGGCCGGCCCAGGGTGCCCACGTGGTCAGGCGGCGGGTCAACTGGCTCGATGGGCAACCCGAATGGTTGGAGCGGTCCATCCCCGGCCGGTCGGCACGGATTCGCGCCCGATGCGCCGAACTCGGGCTGCCGTTCTTCGACAGCGACCTCGACCTGATGTCCTTCGTGATCTCCTCGTACCGCCGATAGGAGTTCTCGGTGGACCCGGCAGCTCTCTGGTTCCTGGGCATATCCACGGTCGTGACGGTCTTCGTTCTGCTGGCCGGCGCGGTCGCCCAGCTCCGCGACGAGATCGTCGCGCAAGGCTGGATCAGCCGGGACTCGGTGCTCGGTCGGATGACCCAACGCGCCCAGATGGCTCGGGCGGAGGCGTTGGTCAAAGCGCTGGGCATCACCGACGCCGAGGTTGAGGACATCCGCGCGTTGCGCGCCCGGCGCCGCATGAGCAAGCTCGGCGAAGAGGTCACGCACCGACCCGACAAGGCCCTGCTCCGGCGGGTCAAGAGGTGGGTGTACGAACTCGACCCGCCATACAACTACCGGGGCTCTGGTTACTACCTCGACATGATGGGTGCGTTCTACCAGCGAAACGATCACGAGCCGAGCCTGGCCCAAATCCACGTGTCCTGGCTGCTCGCCCTGACCCGGCATGACAAGATCCGGCCGTTCGACCTTCTGCTCACGACGAAGGATGGCAACCCCCTGCTCGCGTTCGCAGTCGCCCGCGCGCTTCAGAAGCCACTCATCGTCTGCAAGGGTGAGGTCGACAAATCGTTGGTCGACCGGCCGGATGTCGACGCTCCACATGAAACTGACTTTGAAGGCCTCCGCGCCTTTCTTGACGCGGAGCGCAAGCGCGGGAACCCGCCAAGTCGCAAGTACCGCGTTGTCGTCATCGATGACAGTTGCGCGGGTGGATCGAACATCATCAGCGCGGCGACCCGGTTCAACCGGCTGGTCCACGCGGCCGCCCTACCGTTTCACGACGTGGTCGACGTGGCGGTCCTGTTCCGGGTCAAAGGCCCGGACGTGACCGATGCCAAGCTGAACAACGCGAGCCTCAAACTGCATGCGCTGATCGCGGTGGGCGCGGCCGAACTGAAGCTCATCCATCACTCGGACCCTGAGACCATCGCCAGGGAAGCCGTGCGGTACAAAGACGACTCGATCGCGTGCGCCGACTCCGCTGCCCTGTATCGAGACTAGGCGCGATGACCGACGACGGCGCGGCGACGGAGGAGTATGAGATCAAGTCTCACTTGACCGTCACATCGCTCGACGCGTTTCTCGCCCTGGGGCCGGTCGGGCAGGGTGAAACCCGGGTCGTCGACACCTACTACGACGATGGGGGCGGAAGTCTTTATCGGGCGGGGGTCTTTGTTCGGGTTCGCAACTCCCGCAGCGTCGAGGTCAAATGGACGCCCGACCCGGATGATCGGTCACACACCAATTCCCAGGAAGAGAAGTATGAGTACCCGGTCGGGGGGGCCGCGGCCGAGGCATTGAGAAGCCGCCTGAGGCCCTACGTCGACCTGACTCCGTCCGGCACGGGACGGCTCGAGGACTGGGGATTGTCGCCGCTGGTCACGGTCGACAAGGTTCGCCGCTCGTACGGCCTGGACGGCTTGACGGTCTGCGTGGACGAGGTCGACGGCCTGGGTTCCTTTATCGAGATAGAGTCGCCGCGGTCCCAGGACCGAGCCGGGGTGGCGCAGCTGGCCCAGCGGCTGGGCATGGTCAACCTGCCCATCGGTTACGT
>JBLNGJ010000416.1:0-7533 GCA_050264675.1 Micromonosporaceae bacterium | reverse complement strand
GGTGCGTGAGGATAAGCCCGGGGCCTCAAAAACCGCCACGCCGCAAATTCGGGCGGCGGGGTCGTCTTGTGTTCGCTGTTGCGGGCGGGGGCGCCCCGGCGCGCCCCCGCGCCGGTTGTTGCCTTGGGCTTAGCTGGTGAGGTTCGACAGGGCACCCGTCGCGATGAAGATGATGTTGAGTACGAGGCCGAGTGCGAGGATGGCAAACGCGACATACGCCAGCGTCGGCTGCTTGCCGACCTTCTTCGCCTCCATCAGACAGAGGATGGCGAAGACAACGCCGAGGGGCCAGCAGCAGAAGGCGCCGACGATACCGAGGACACCCCAGAGGGTGGTCTTGTCATTCGCGGCCGCTGGCGGCTGGCCGGCGTAACCGGGCTGCATGAGGACTCCTTCGACGAAGCGGCAGGGCTTACAACGAACGGCAGGCTACCGCCTCGGCTTGATCCGCCGCAGCCTCTAAGCGGATGAGTTTGGGTGTGTCGCCGTGTGGTTGTGAGGTCGGTGGTCGGCTCGGTCATGAAATGGGCGGATGAGTCGCTCGGGCTGCTGCCGTACCGTTGTGGCGCGGTAGCACCGTGTGGCAACCGCATCCGGGTCGGCCGGCTCGCCTAGAGTTGCGGGGTGGGCTCGCGCCTCGTCGTTCTCGTCTCGGGCTCCGGCACGAACCTGCAGGCGCTTCTGGACGCCACCGCCGACCCGGCCTACGGTGCCGCCATCGTCGCGGTGGGTGCCGATCGCGACGGCGTCGCTGCGCTCGACCGGGCCGAGGCCGCTGGTGTGCCCACGTTCGTGGTCAAGCTCGCCGACCATCGCGACCGGGCCGCGTGGGACCACGCGCTGACCGAACAGTGCATGGTCTACGCCCCCGACCTGATCGTCTCGGCCGGCTTCCTCAAGCTGGTCGGGCCGGTGTTTCTCGGCGCCTTCGGCGGTCGCTACGTCAACACGCACAACGCGCTGCTGCCGGCGTTTCCGGGCGTCCACGGACCGCGAGATGCGCTCGCGTACGGGGTCAAGCTGGCCGGCGCGACGCTGCACTTCGTCGACGCCGGTGTGGACACCGGACCGATCGTGGCCCAGGTTGCCGTGCCGGTGTTCGCCCACGACACCGAGGAATCGCTGACCGAGCGCATCAAGGTGGCCGAACGCCACCAGCTCGTGGAGCAGGTCGGCCGGATGGTGCGCGAGGGTTGGACCATCACCGGAAGGAAGGTCACCGTGCCATGACCCGAGCGACTGACCGCGTACCGGTTCGCCGGGCGTTGATCAGCGTCTACGACAAGACCGGCCTGGACGAGCTGGCGGCGGCGCTGGTCGCGGCCGGGGTCGAGATCGTCTCCACCGGCTCGACCGCGTCGCACCTGGCCGAAGGCGGCGTCGCGGTGACCCGGGTCGAGGCGCTCACCGGCTTCCCCGAGTGCCTGGACGGCCGGGTCAAGACACTGCATCCGCGGGTGCACGCCGGCCTGCTCGCCGACCTGCGGCTGGACCGGCACCGTGCGCAGCTCGACGAGCTCGGCGTGCAACCGTTCGGGTTGTTGGTCAGCAACCTCTATCCGTTCCAGGCCACCGTCGCCGCCGGTGGCGACCCGGATGAGTGCGTCGAGCAGATCGACATCGGTGGGCCGGCGATGGTCCGGGCAGCCGCGAAGAACCACGCCAACGTCGCCGTGCTGACCTCACCCGAGGATTACCCGATGGCAGCTGCGGCGCTGGCCGACGGCGGGTTTACCTTGGTGCAGCGCCAGGCGTTGGCCGCGCGCGCCTTCGCCCGCACCGCGGCCTACGACGTGGCGGTGGCACAGTGGTGTGCGCGTACGCTCGCGCCGCCGCCGCAGGAGACCGCCCCCGGCGCCCAGTGCTGGCCCGAGTTCGCCGGCCTGGTGGCACGTCTGTCCATGGTGGCCCGCTACGGCGAGAACCCGCACCAGGCGGCCGCGCTCTACCGGGCCGACGACGCGCCGCCGGGTCTGGCGCACGCCCGCCAGCTCGGGGGCAAGGAGATGTCCTACAACAACTACGTCGACGCCGACGCCGCGTGGCGCTCCTGCCACGACTTCGCCGAGCCGGCCGTGGCCATCATCAAGCACGCCAACCCGTGCGGGGTCGCGATGGGGGTCGACGCCGCGGACGCTCACCGTAAGGCCCACGCCACCGACCCGGTCTCGGCGTTCGGCGGCGTCATCGCCTGCAACCGCGAGGTCAGCGTCGAGATGGCCCGGCAGGTGGCTGAGGTCTTCACCGAGGTGGTGGTGGCACCGTCCTATGCCGACGGTGCCGTCGAGATCCTCACCGCCCGGAAGAGCCTGCGCGTGCTCGTCGCCCCGGCCTGGCAACCGTCGGCTGTGGAGTTCCGCCAGATCTCTGGCGGCGTGCTCACCCAGACCGTTGACCGGATCGACGCCCCCGGCGATGACCCACCACAGTGGAAGCTTGTCGCCGGCGAGCCGGCCAGTGGCGAGGTGCTGGCCGACCTCGCGTTCGCCTGGCGGGCCGTGCGCGGGGTGAAGTCCAACGCGATCCTGCTCGCCCGGGCCGGTGCCGCGGTCGGCGTCGGCATGGGCCAGGTCAACCGGGTCGACTCGGCCCGGCTCGCCGTGGCCCGAGCCGGCGACCGGGCCCGGGGCAGCGTCGCCGCGTCGGATGCGTTCTTCCCGTTCCCCGACGGCCTGCAGGTGCTCCTCGACGCCGGCGTGAGTGCCGTCGTGCAGCCGGGTGGCTCGGTGCGCGACGAGGAGGTCATCGCGGCAGCGGTCGCGGCCGGGACGACCATGTACCTCGCCGGCACCCGCCATTTCTTCCACTGAAAGCCGGTACCACCGAAAGCCGGTACCACCGAAAGTCTGGGTCTCACCGCGGTTCTGGCAGGATCGCGTCGACGAGGGAGGACGCCGTGACAGCCACGATCATGGACGGGCGGGTGACCCTGGCGGCGATCAAGGACGAGCTGAGGGTCCGCATCAAGGCCCTCACCGACGCCGGCCGCACACCGGGGCTCGGCACTGTGCTGGTCGGCGACGACCCGGGCTCGCACGCGTACGTCGCCGGCAAGCATCGCGACTGCGCCGACGTCGGCATCGTGTCGTTGCGCCGTGACCTGCCCGCCGCCGCGACCCAGGCCGAGGTCGAGGCGGTCGTGGCCGAGCTCAACGCCGACCCGAGCTGCACCGGGTTCCTGGTGCAGCTGCCGCTGCCGCGCGGGCTGGACGAGCAGCGCGTGCTCGAGCTGGTCGACCCGGCCAAGGACGCCGACGGCCTGCACCCGATGAGCCTGGGCCGCCTGGTGCTCGGCATCTCCGGTGACGCACCGGTGACCCTGCCGTGCACCCCCCGCGGCATCGTCGAGCTGCTGCGCCGCTACGACGTCCGGCTGGCCGGCGCCCAGGTGGTGGTGATCGGTCGTGGCGCGACCGTCGGGCGTTCCCTGGGCCTGCTGCTCACCCGCCGGTCGGAGAACGCCACGGTCACTCTCTGCCACACCGGTACGCGCGACCTCGCTGCGCACACCCGCGGCGCCGACATCGTGATCGTGGCGGCCGGGGTGCCGGGCCTGCTCACCCCGGACATGATCCGCCCCGGTTCGATCGTGATGGACGTCGGTATCACCCGCCAGCCCGACGCCGACGGCAAGTCCCGGCTCGTCGGGGATGTGGATCCGGCCGTGGTCGAGGTGGCAAGCCTGCTCGCCCCGGTGCCGGGCGGGGTCGGCCAGATGACCCGGGCGATGCTGCTGACCAACGTCGTCGAGATCGCCGAACGCGCCGCGGTAGGCCGCCCGAGCTCGTAGGCCGGGCGCGGGACTGGGCCGCCCGGGCTGGTAGGCCGGGGCGGGACTAGGGTTGCCCACTGTGGAGAAGAAGGTAACCGTCGTCGGAGCCGGCTTCTACGGCTCGACGACCGCACAGAGACTCGCCGAGTACAACGTCTTCGGCACGGTCGTGCTCACCGACATCATCGAGGGCAAGCCGGAGGGACTGGCCCTCGACATCAACCAGTCCCGCCCGATCGAAGGTTTCGAGACCAAGATGATCGGGCAGACGACCGGCCCCGGCGGTGCGGGGTACGAGGTCATCGAGGGCTCCGACGTCGTCGTGGTCACCGCCGGCCTGCCCCGCAAGCCGGGCATGAGCCGCATGGACCTGCTCAGCGTGAACGCCAAGATCGTGCGTCAGGTGGCCGAGAGCATCGCCAAGTACGCGCCCAACGCCGTGGTGATCGTGGTCTCCAACCCGCTCGACGAGATGACCGCGCTGGCCCAGATCGCGACCGGGTTCCCCCGGCACCGGGTGCTCGGCCAGGCCGGCGTGCTGGACACTGCGCGGTTCACGCACTTCGTCGCCGAAGAGCTGGGTGTGCCGGTGCGAAGCGTGCGCACGCTGACCCTCGGGTCACACGGAGAGACGATGGTGCCGGTGCCGTCACAGTGCACCGTGGACGGCCGGCCGCTCGCCGATGTCATGTCGGCCGAGAAGATCCAGGAGCTGGTCACCCGTACCCGCAACGGCGGTGCCGAGGTGGTGGCCCTGCTCAAGACCGGCTCGGCCTACTACGCGCCGTCGGCTGCGGCGGCCCGGATGGCCCGAGCCGTGGCCGAGGACGCCGGTGCGGTGTTCCCGACCTGTGCGTGGGTCGACGGGGAGTACGGCATCTCCGGGGTCTACCTCGGCGTGCCGGCCGAGCTCGGCTCGACCGGAGTCCGCCGGGTCGTGGAGACGCCGTTGACCGACGCGGAGTCGGCGGCGTTGCGCGAGGCGGCCGAGGCGGTGCGGGCCAAACAGGCCGACGTCGCGGCGTTGTGAGGCGGCCGGCTCGGGCCGGGATCAGCCGACCAGCGGGGTGTAGAACTCGTCGCAGCTCGACAGGCCGCGCTCCCAGCCGACGTTGAACGAGTTCAACCGCTCCTCGGCCGTGCCGTGGTCGCGGTCTGGACCCTCGGCCGAGCCGATCAGCGGGAACAGTGCCTCGATGTCCTCGATGTCGTCGGGGTACTCCAGCCAACCCTGCTGGTCGGTGAAGCGGGTCCAGGCCCCGGCCACACAATCGGCCTGATCCTCGAGGCCCACCGCATCGGCGGGCTCGCCGGTGGTGGCGCGCCGAGCAGCGACTGGACATGGTGGCCCCATTCGTGGGCCAGCCCGACCGCCGGTCCGGCGTCGCCGGCCTCGGTGTAGAGGCTCCACAGCATGTCCTGGCCGACGTAGATCCGCTGGTCGGCGCCGCAGTACTCGTACGACCGGGCCGAGTAGCGAGCCAGCCGACCGCGCGAGTCCCGACACCCCTCCGGCCCGGTCGCGCCGTGGGGCACGTAGACCACCTGGGCCGGGTCGGGCAGGTCGGGCCAGGTCCGGTGGGCCCATTCCGTGATCATCGGCAGGACCGCGTCGACGTACTCGTCCATTTCGCCGTACGAGAAGCGGCCCTCCAACGACGCGCCCGGTGAGGTGGACGTGCTCGGCCGCATCGAACCAACCTCGCCCGACGGCGGCGTGCGCGCTCCGTTGACCGGCAGGCGGAAGCAGCCGGCGGTGAGCACGGCG
Source organism: Micromonosporaceae bacterium (assembly GCA_050264675.1). Classification (GTDB taxonomy): domain Bacteria; phylum Actinomycetota; class Actinomycetes; order Mycobacteriales; family Micromonosporaceae; genus JBLNGJ01. The sequence goes on along the minus strand of JBLNGJ010000416.1, from coordinate 1,993 downwards.
AATGCGATGAGCACGATGAGGCGGCCGAGCGAACGGCGGGCGGGCCGGGGCGATCGTACGGGCACACCTCAGTCTTTCCCGGCGGCGCAACCCCCACACCTCCGTTGTGCCGAGCCTGCAGTACGCTCGTACTGCTAAATCGAGATCGAGAGGAGCGCCGTCGACATGGCGAAGATCAAGGTAACCAAACCAGTCGTCGAGCTCGACGGCGACGAGATGACCCGGATCATCTGGAAGCAGATCCGCGAACAGCTGATCCTGCCCTACCTCGATGTCGAGCTGGAGCGCTACGACCTCGGCATCGAGCACCGTGACGCCACCGACGACCAGGTCACCGTCGATGCCGCCCACGCCATCAAGCGACACGGGGTCGGCGTGAAGTGCGCGACCATCACGCCCGATGAGGCCCGGGTCGCCGAGTTCGGTCTCAAGCGCATGTGGCGCTCACCCAACGGAACCATCCGCAACATCCTCGGCGGCGTGGTCTTCCGTGAGCCGATCATCATGGCGAACGTGCCCCGGCTGGTGCCCGGTTGGACCAAGCCCATCGTGATCGGCCGTCACGCCCACGGCGACCAGTACCGGGCCACCGACTTCGTGGTGCCCGGGCCCGGCACGGTGACGATCACCTACACCCCCGACGACGGTGGGCAGCCGATGGAGTTCGAGGTCGCCCGGTTCCCCGGTGGCGGCGTGACCATGGGCATGTACAACTTCGACGACTCGATCCGCGACTTCGCCCGGGCGTCGTTCCGCTACGCGCTGGCCCGGCACTACCCGGTCTACCTCTCCACCAAGAACACCATCCTCAAGGCGTACGACGGCCGGTTCAAGGACCTCTTCGCCGACGTGTTCCGCGACGAGTTCGCCGAGGACTTCGCCGAGGCCGGGCTGACCTACGAGCACCGACTCATCGACGACATGGTCGCCGCCGCACTCAAGTGGGAGGGCGGCTTCGTCTGGGCGTGCAAGAACTACGACGGCGATGTGCAGTCCGACACCGTGGCCCAGGGGTTCGGCTCGCTCGGCCTGATGACCTCGGTGCTGATGACGCCGGACGGGCGCACGGTCGAGGCCGAGGCGGCCCATGGCACGGTGACCCGGCACTACCGGCAGTGGCAGCGGGGTGAGAAGACCTCGACCAACCCGGTCGCTTCGATCTTCGCGTGGACGCGCGGCCTGGCCCACCGCGGCAAGCTCGACGAGACCCCGGCGGTGACGGAGTTCGCCGAGAGGCTCGAGCGGGTCTGCATCGCCACCGTGGAGTCGGGGCAGATGACGAAGGACCTGGCCCTGCTCATCGGCCCGGAGGCGCCGTGGCTGACCACCGACGAGTTCATGAACCGCCTCGACGAGAACCTCGCCAAGGCCCTGGGCTAGCTAGCGCAGGTGCCACTCGGCGCCGTCGGGAGTGTCACGCACCTCGACGCCGGCCACGCCGAGCCGGTCCCGGATCCAGTCCGAGGTGGCGAAGTCGCGGGCGGCGCGGGCCCGGGCGCGCAGCTCGATCAGGTCGGTGACGAACGGGCCGAGCACGTCCCGGGGGTCGCGGGCACCGGTGGTGGCGATCTCGCCCAGGCGCAGCACCATGCGGCGCAGCTGCCCGCGGGCGTACTCACCCTCGTCGGAGGTGAGCGTGTCGGCCGACCAGTCGACCAGGGTCTGCTCGAGGTCGAGGACCGCGGCCACCACACCGTCGACGTCGAGGCGCTCGAGCGCCGCGTCGAAGCGAGCGGCGATCTCGTCGGTCGCGGCGCGCAGCGAGGTCGCCGCCGGACCGGTCGCGGTCGGTGTCTCGCCACCCGGGCCACCGTCATCCGAGCGGTGCTCGCCGCCCGGGCCAGGCTCGAACGAGACCGGGGCGGCGTCGGTCGAGCCGAGGGTGGCCAGGTCGACCACCCCCCCGGCCGGGTGCACCCCCCTGTGGCCGCGCCGGCGGCCGGGCCTCGCGCCGTTGCCGCTCACGGGGGCGGTGCCGGCGTGCGGGGCGGCC
>JBLNGJ010000415.1:0-12879 GCA_050264675.1 Micromonosporaceae bacterium | reverse complement strand
GCGAGCTGAAGCCGTGTGGGGCATCGCCTACCTGGCTGAGGACTAAGGCCGGGGCGCCAACGACGAGGGGGCCACCCGGGACAGTCGAGGGCGGACGGTCGCGGTGCTCACCCGACACCGCCGCCGTCCGCCCATACCCGGCTCGGTCCGTCCCCCCGCCGCGCGTCCCCACGCACCCCGCACATCACCGCGCCAGCTTGCCCCACGGCCCTTGTGCCACGCCTGGGCCAGGGACCTCCAAAGTAGTTCGGGGCTCGCGGCCGACTGTCCACATCGCGCCGGATGTGGGTGGATATCCAGCGCAGAGCTGCCGGTACTCCTGCCGGTGCGGCAGCGACGGATGTCGACGCATCGCGACAAAGTCGTCACTCGGAGCATAACCGTGACTGTTCGTCTCTGGCGTACCGAATGGTCGTGACCATAGCCTTGAATGGGTACGGCTCCGGGCGGGCGCGTCGGGCAGGCGTGGTGAGCCGATCGCCAGACAAGGGGTGGCCCATGGGCAAAGACGTCGAGTCGCACACCTTCACCCGCGCGGAACGGATGCGCTACCGGCAGAAGGTGCGGCGCTGCCTCGACGTCTTCGCACTCATGCTCAACGATCTCACCTTCGACACCGACTACCCGACCACCGGCCTGGAGATCGAGATCAATCTCATCGACCCGGCCGGGCAGCCGGCGATGCGCAACGCCGAGATCCTCGCCGCGCTGGCCAACCCGGCGTTCCAGACCGAGCTGGGTCAGTTCAACCTGGAGTTCAACGTGCCGCCCCGGCTCATCGCCGGCGACGGGTTCGCCGACTACGAACACACGTTGCTGGCCAGCCTGGCCCAGGCCGACGAGCAGGCGCGGAAGTTTGACGCCCGGCTGGTGCTGATCGGGATGCTGCCCACCCTCCGCCCTCAGCACATGGTGCTCGACAACATCTCGGCCAACCCGCGCTACTGGGTCCTCAATGAACAGATCGTCGAGGCGCGTGCCGATGTGATGGCTATCGATATCCGGGGGGTCGAGCGGCTGCAGACCATCTCCGACTCGATCGCTCCCGAGGCGGCGAACACGAGCCTGCAGTTCCATCTGCAGGTCGCACCCGAGGAGTTCGCGAGCTACTGGAATGCGGCCCAGTCCATCGCCGGGGTGCAGGTCGCGATCGGCTCCAACTCCCCTTTCCTCTTCGGCCGCCGGCTCTGGGACGAGACCCGGGTCGCCCTGTTCGAGCAGGCCACCGACACCCGTCCGGACGAGATGAAGACCCAGGGTGTGCGGCCGCGGGTGTGGTTCGGTGAGCGGTGGGTGACCAGCATCTTCGATCTGTTCGAGGAGAACGTGCGCTACTTCCCGGCGCTGCTGCCGATCTGCGAGGACGAGGATCCGGTCGAGGTGCTGCACGCCGGTGGCGTGCCCCGGTTGGGTGAAATGCGGCTGCACAACGGCACCGTGTACCGGTGGAATCGACCGGTCTACGACATCATGAACGGCCGCCCCCACCTGCGGGTGGAGAACCGGGTGCTGCCATCCGGTCCGACCGTGGTCGACATGCTGGCCAATGCGGCGTTCTACTTCGGACTGACCCGGGTCTTCGCCGAGGCCGACCGGCCGGTGTGGAGCCAGCTGCCGTTCAGCGCGGCCGAGGAGAACTTCCATCTCGGCTGCCGCGAGGGCATCGCGGCAACCCTGTGGTGGCCCCGGGTCGGTGAGGTGCGCGCCGCCGACCTGGTGCTGGAGCGGCTGCTGCCGCGCGCCTACGAAGGCCTCGACCGCTACGACGTCGACCCGGGCCTGCGGGACCGGCTGCTCGGCGTCATCGAGCAACGCTGCGCGACCGGCCGCACCGGCGCGGTGTGGCAGAGCGAGACGGTGACCCGGCTGGAGGAGCGCGGGCTGGACCGGCCGGCCGCGCTGCAGGAGATGTTGCTGCGCTACGTCGAGCACATGCACGCCAACGAGCCGGTGCACACCTGGCCGGTCGGCTAGAGCGGCCGGCCGGGTTCCGGGTACGCGCGGGAGGCGGCCGGCACGCTCGCCTTGCCGGTCACCGCGCCCGGTCGCTGCCCGAGGCCCAGCCGCGCCGCGGCTGGCAGTGGGACCGATGTCGCGGCGGCGGGGTAGCCACGAGGCGCGGCCAGCAGGCCCGCCGCGTCGGCCGGCTCCGGCTGATCGGTCGCGCGGGCGCGCCGGAAACCCACCAGGGCGGTGGTCAGCACCGATCCGGCCAGCCCGGCGATGATCGCGTACGGCGCGCTCAGGTAAGCCGAGACCTGCTCGGCCGGTGCCTGCCCGAAGGCCGGCGTGACCAGGAAGTACGCGCCCGCGACCAGAAGTGGTCCGAACGCGCCGGAGATCGCCATCCCGACCCGGTTGCCGCCGCGGCGGGAAGCCCGCCACGCCACCAGCGCGCCGATGACGAACGCGGCACCGAGCATGACCAGGGTGCTGGGCACGGCGAAGCCACGCCAGGTCGGCCCGCCGTCGGACAGGCGCCACACGCCGAGCTGGGCGAAGGTGACCGTACGCCCGGCCGAGACGGCCTCGCCCACGGCGATCATCGCGAGCAGCCACAGCCAGACCATGCTGGCGAGCACGTTCGTCGCCAGGGCCCGGGAGGTGAACGCGGCGATCGCGGCGATCAGGCCGATGACCACCCCCGTCGTGGCGTAGACGCCGGCGAGCAGGTGTGGCGCGAAGTTGGTGCTGAGCTGGGCGGCCCGGGCCGGCACGGCCACCAACGGCACCGTGACGAGCGCACCGAGCGCCGCGGCCAGTGCGATCACGGCCCGCCAGCCGATGCGGTTCCACACGCCACCGTCGATGCCGCTGAACCATTCGGCGCAGACCGCGCCGGCCACCACCGATGTCGCGGCCGCCCAGGTGGCCCAGGCCAGGCTGGCGACCCAGGCGGCTTCGTTGGTGGCCGCACCGATCGCCGCTCCCGGTGTCACCCACGCGATGGCGCCGAGCCCGTAGCCCAGGCCCATCTGCGCCGCGCCGAAGCCTGCCCCGAGAAAGATCGCCACCGCCAGGGACCGCGTCGACGCTCGGGTTGTCATGGCCGGCAGCGTACGCCCGGCCTCGGCGCCGGGGCGAGAGTGGCAGGCGAGCCCGCCCGCCGTTGCCGGCGACCCGTAGGCTCTCGGCTGGACACCCGGCGTGCTGCTGGGACCCTGATCCTGGCTGGCGCATTGAAGGGATGACGGATGCCCGAGGACTCCGAACCCCGCCCGGCCGCCGACCCACGGGTCAACGGCGAGCCGGTCATTGCCGGGCCGGCTGGCGTGCCGCCGGCCCCAGCCGAGCCGCCGGCCACCGATCCGCTGGGCGAGACCGCGATCGGCGGCCCGCCGCTGGCCGAGCCCGCCGTCGGCGCCGCCGGGCCCACCGTGGGCGCCGCCGGACCCGCGGCGGCCGGCGCCGGACCCGTAGCGGCCGGCACCGACCCCAAGCCGGCCTCGCAGCGCTGGTCGGCACGGGCCGCGGTGCCCGCCTCGCGCGATGCCGACGAGACCGGGTCCCAGTGGGTCTTCGATCCCGGCCGCGGCGTCGTCCTGCCCGCCCTTATCGCGGTCATGATCCTGCTTCTGCTGGGCCTGCTCGCGCTCGGCATCTGGCTCATCGTGCGCAGCGACGCCGAGCCGAACCCCAATCCCACGAGCTCGACCGGACCCACCACATCGGTGGCCACCACGGCGCCGACCCAGCCGACCTCCACGCTGAAACCGGTGGTGCTCGAGGACTACCGCGGACGCCCCTTCGACGAGGTGTCGACGGCACTCACCACGCTGGGGCTGACCCCGCAGCGGGTCGACCAGACCAACGGCGAGATCGCGGCCGGAATGGTTATCGGCACCGACCCGGCGGCCGGTTCGACCGTGGCGCCCGGCCTGACGGTCACGGTGTTCGTCTCGCTGGGGCCGCCCACGCCACCGCCGACCACCCCGCCGCCCACGACCCCACCCAGCCCTTCCCCGTAGCGCCCCACAGGAACGTGTCCTTCGCCAGCAGCGCCCGCATGCCACCAAACGTCCTGGGCCGGCAAACCTCGTCGTCGCTTCGTGTTGCGCCGCCGACGCAGCGTCGCCGGGCGACCTGTAATCCACAGTAGACGTAAACGTGGCTTCGGTGTGGCGAAGCAATTTTGTCGGTGGCTGGCGGTAGCGTGGGCAACGTGGTCGAACATATGTCTACAGCTTTAAGCCTTGAGGCCATGCCGCCCGGGCCAGAGCTTTCGGCAATGCTCGCCGGGATCGACCGGTCCCGGCTCAACGGCTACGACCTGGTTGTGCTGATGACCGCCCGGGCCCGTCAGGTCGCGTATGAGCAGGCCCAGCTGCTGGCCGACATGCACGAGGTGGCTTGTTGCCCACCGGGTGGCGCAGATTCCGCCGCGGCGCGGGTCACGACGGTCAGTAGCCGGGAGTATGAGTTCGTCGCCTGCGAGATTGCGGCCGCGCTGCGGTGCACGCGAACCGCCGCCGAAGGTCAGCTCGGCCTCGCCACCTCCTTGGCTCGACTGCCCGTGGTGGCGCAGGCGTTGGCCGAGGGCCGCATCGATATGGCCCGGGCCAAGGTCATCGTGACTGGGCTGGTCGGCCTGCCCGACCCGATTGCCGCCGCGATCGCTGAGGCCGCCGTGACGATCGGGGAGAATCTCACCAGCGGTCAACTGCGCGCCCGGCTCGCCGCGCTGGTCATCCGCACCGACCCGGGCGCGGCCAAGCGGCGGTACGAACATGCCCTGAGCTACCGCAAGCTGGTCACCGGCTCCACCGGCGAGCACACCGCCTACCTGTCCGGCTGCGATGTCGCTCCCGACCGGGCCGCCGCCATCTACGCGCGCATCAGCGCGGAGGCCGACCAACGCAAACGCGGCGGCGACCCACGCACGTTAGATCAGCTGCGCGTAGACATCTACCTGGACATCCTCGAAGGCCGCGACACCCCGGCCGCGGCCGCCCCGCGGACCGGGGTGGTCGATCTCGTGGTGCCATTGACCACACTGGCCGGCCTCAGCGAGGCGCCCGGCGTGATTCCCGGGTTCGGCCCGGTCATCGCCGACATCGCCCGCCAAGTCGCCGCCCGCCGACCTCGCGCGTGGAACTTCCGCGTCCTCGACTCGCGTGGACGGCTGCTGCACCGCGGTGCCCTTCGCAGCCGGCCGCGCACATCGGTGGGCGCGGAGTATGCCTTCGTCCGGGCCCGCGACCAGCACTGCCGCTTTCCGACGTGCCGAACGCCGGCGAGCCGGTGCGATGTCGACCACACCGTCCAACGCCAGCACGGTGGTGGTCATACCCGTGACAACCTCGCCCTGGCCTGCCGGCATCACCATCGGGCCAAAGATGAGGGCGGCTACCGGCTGCGCCAGCTCGGCGACGGCACGCTTGAGTGGACCACGCCGCTTGGCCACACCTACACCAGCGACCCGGACCCCCCGTTCTGATATGTAGTGCGGGTCTGTCAAGGGGTAGGCGCGAATCCGGCGTCCGGCAATGGTCCGGGTGCCGTAACGCAACGGATCCCGGCCGCGGTCAAGCGACGATACAGACCGAATCCGGTCGGCCCTGCCTCGAAGGCCACCGCCACCGGGCCGGGCAGCCCGCACAGCCACGACTGCACGTCCAGCCCCACACTCGTACGCTCGCTAGACACCGGGGCCTCCCACCACTGTCGGGCCCTCACACACCGCGAGTGGTCACGTCATACCGGCTAGAAGCGGCGCTGACGCAGGCCCAGCACGAGCAGTCCCACCAGGGCCGCGAGCAGGGCGGCGGTGCCGCTCACGATCAGCGGCCGAGCGGCTGCGCCGGGCAGCCACCAACCGTCCAGCGGCGGGCCGGGCTCGGGCGGATGGTCGTCGAGCGCGACGCCGGCCGAACCGATCTGGGGTGCGCTGCCCGCGTCCGGCGCGCGCACCGGCGCTTCAACGGGCGCCTGGGCGCCGAGGCTGAACGGCGGCGCGGACGAGGGGGCCACGATGATCTTGGCTCGATGGGTGGGCTTCGGGGAATGAGGGTCCGGAGTGCTCGGACGTGGGGAGGGTGGTGTCGCGGACGCCGAGGCTGGCGGAGCGCTGGGCGCCGGTGTCGACGGCTCGGGGGTAGGCGTCCCGGATGGCCGCGCCGAGGCGGACATCGCCGGCATCGCTCCCGGCCCGGCGGTCGCGACGGTTGCGTCCGTCGCCAGCGCCAACCAGAGTGCGGCGAGGCTGAACAGTGCGGCGAGGCTGAACAGTGCGGCGAGGCTGAGGTGAACCCCGAACGCGCCGTCGGTGAGCAGGCGCGTCCGCCGACGTTGGCGCGCGCGGCCGCGCGGGTGGCGAGCCGGTTGGCCGGATGTCATGACACCGTCCCCCAGATCCGGGGTCGGGCCACGTGCGGATCGAAAACTGACCGTGGGCAGTCTCGATGGTAGGCGGGTCGTCCGGGGCTAGGGTCCAGTATTGATATTGATGATCAGGCCGGCCGGGCTAGGAGGTCGGCCCATGGTTGTTATGACCGCCGGTCGCGGGTAGGAGTCCATTGATTCGTACAAATATTGACCGGCGGGCGATCGCGTCGCCGACGGCGTTCAGCTGGTATCCATCGAGCCAGGCCCAACCGTCATAGGTCCGCCAGTCATGCACCCGGATCACGCGAAACGTCATTGGTTCCGTGAATTGGACGCTCGCCGCGCGAGTCACGCGCAGCACGTCACCGGACCGAGGTAACACCGGTTCCTCCTTGTCCGTGTCAGCCCCCGTGCCATGCCTTGGCGTGAGCGTTGGTCGGCCGCTCGTTGCCCAACTGAGAGGACCTGCGACCCGGCGGTCCGACCAACACCCCGACTCCGCGGCTCACCCACCGCCAGAGCTGTACCTCGCGTCTGACGGCGGGGCGTTCTCCGCGGAGCGCGTCATTACCTGTAGGCCGGAGCCGGGTGGGGGGCCCCGATGCAGCTCACGGGCAGGACCAGCGACGTGATCCCCTCGCGTGAGTGCGGGCTCCGTGCGCACGCCACCCCCTTATGTCGGGCTCACCATCAATGATCAGCAGTGAGTTACCTGGGGGGCGTACTGCCAGAATGCCTTTAGTCCCGGCCCGTCGCAAGTTGCTTCGCAGAATCCGGGCTACAGGGCATTCCCTGCTTGGGATGGACAAATGGTCCGTCCGCCGGAAATCTCGAAACACAGTTACGAGGGTCGATCAATAATGGCGCTTGACCAGATGACTTGCCGGCCTGTTCCACGACTTCGGGCGGCTTTTGTAACCTTGGCCCATGACCATGCCGAAGATCGAACTGCACATCCATCTCGAAGGCTCGATCCGGCCGGCGACGCTGTTGGAGATCGCCCGGCGTAACAACGCTGCCCTGCCGGTGACCACGGTAGAGGGGGTGGCTCGTCTCTATGAGTATGGCGACTTTACGCAGTTCATTGACGTGTGGGTACTGACCACCGGGTGTTTGCGCACGGGCGAGGACTTCCGTCAGATCGTCGTGGATTACGCACAGGAGGCGGCCGGGTTCGGCGCGGTCTACGTCGAGGCCATCTTCTCCCCCGGCCAGCATGTCGCCCTGCAGGGCTGCGACTGGGACGAGCTCTACACCGGTTGTATCGAGGGCGCGGCGGAGGCGGTCGAACGCTTCGGCGTGACCATGACGTTCACCCCCGATCTCTACCGCGGCATGGACGTCGCGATCGCGGAGGAGCAGGCCCGGGCCTCGGTGCGCTATCGCGACCGGGGTGTGGTCGGGCTCGGTCTGGGCGGGCTCGAGACGCGGCCGGCCGCGCCGTACCGTCGGGCCTTTGAGATCGCCCGCGACGGCGGCCTGGCCCTGGTCCCGCACGCTGGCGAGGCGGCCGGGCCGGAGTCCATCCGCGAGATGCTCGCGCTGGACCCGCATCGGATCCGGCACGGGATCCGGGCGGTGGAGGACCGGGGCGTCCTCGCCGAGATCGCCGACCGGGGCCTGGTGCTCGACGTGTGCCCGACCTCCAACATCCGCACCGGGGTGGTGGCGTCCCTCGCCGAGCACCCACTGCCGGCGCTGCGCGCGGCCGGGGTCCGTTGCACCATCAACACCGATGACCCGGCCATGTTCGGCACCGACCTGGGCCGCGAGCACGCGATCGCCGCCGAGTTAGGCGTCAGCCCGGCCGATGCCTACGCCGCCGGGGTCGCCGGCGCCATCTGCGATGAGGCCACCCGGCAACGCCTGGCCCAGCAGTGGCCCGCGCCAACGACCACCTAGCCGCCCGGGGGGAGGTGCTCGGCGGTTACACCGCGAAGGTGCTCGGCGGTTACACCGCGAAGGTGCTCGGCGGCTCGGTGGCTGCCGGTGCCGGCGTGGCCCGCCACAACCGGGTCTTCTGCGCGGCCAGCCGACCCAGATAGGCCGGGTTGAGCAGGAGGTAGCGCCGCCACAGCCGCTGGGGCTCGAGGTGCAGTCGCCACAGCCACTCAAGACCGGCCCGCTGCATCCACTCCGGGGGCGGGCGCAGCTCGCCGGCGTGGTAGTCGAACGCGGCGCCGACGGCCATGAGCGGCAAGCTCAGCAACGGCCGCATGGCGAAGGTGAAGACCTCCTGGCGGGGGCAGCCCAGGCCCACCAGCACCAGCCGGGCCCCGGAGGCGCGGATCCGCTCAGCGATCTCCTCGGCCTCACCCGGGCGGGCCGGACGAAACTTCGACGCCTCGGCGCCGGCGATGCGCAGCGCCGGGAAGCGTTCCTGCAGCCGGGGCACCAGGCGGGCGAGCGTCTGGTCGGTCGAGCCGTACAGGTAGATCGGTAGGCCTTCGTCCGCGCAGGCCTGCAGCACCCGCAGGGTGAGCGTCGGCCCGTAGACCCGGTCGGCCAGACCGGCCGAGTGCAGCAGGTTCAACGCCCACCGCACCGGCTGCCCGTCCGGGGTGACCACGTCGAAGTCGTTGAGCCGGGCGCCGTGCGACCGATCGGCGACCCCGGTCATCACCCCGTGCACGGCGAGCGCGGTCAGGGCCAGGGGTTGCCGGTCCCGGGCGGCGGTGATGACCTTCCGAACCGCGGCGTCGTAATCGATGACGTCGACGAGGACGCCGAGCACATTGCGCTTGCCCAGGTCGATCATCGGGGTGCGCCGGGCACCCAGGTGTCGGCGTTCGCCTCGTAGATCTCCCGCAGGATCATCGGCACGTCGTAGGTCTGCCGCCACTGTGGATAGTCCCGCTGGAAGGCGGCGTTGGAGCCGATCCACCACTGGTGGTCACCGATGCGGTTCGCCTCGTGGTACTCGTAGCGCATCTCGATCCCAGTGATCTTCTCGGCGAGCGCGAACGCCTCCAGGTTCGAGCAGTTCGAATGCCGGCCGCCACCGAGGTTGTAGACCGCGGCCGGTCGGGGCGCCCGGAAGAACGCCTCGAACGCGGTCACCACGTCGTGCGAGTGGATCGCGTCGCGCACCTGCTTGCCTTTGTAACCGAAGAGGTTGTACGTGCGGCGTTCCATGTTGGAGCGCATCACGTAGCCGAGGAAGCCGTGCAGCTCAGTGGCGGCGTGGGCCGGGCCGGTGAGGGTGCCGCCGCGGAAGCACACGGTGCGCAGGTCGAAGTAGCGCCCGTACTCCTGCACCATGACGTCGGCGGCCACCTTGGAGGCCCCGAAGACCGAGTGCAGGCAGGCGTCGATCGGCATGTCCTCGGTGATCCCGGCCTCGTACGGGTGGCCCGGCTCGATCTCCCACCTCGTGTCCCGCTCGACCAGCGGCAACGAGTTGGGGCGGTCGCCGTAGACCTTGTTCGTCGAGCAGTGGATGACCGGCGCCTGCGGACAGTGGTCCCGTACGTTCTGCAGCACGTTGAGCGTGCCGACGGCGTTGATGTCGAAGTCGGCGTACGGGTCGCGCACCGCCCAGTCGTGGCTGGGCTGGGCCGCGGTGTGGATGACCACCGCGATGTGGTCGCCGTAGTGGGTGAAGATCTTCGCCAGCGCCTCGCGGTCGCGGATGTCGGTGTCGTGGTGGATGTACGCCTCGCCCAGCTCGTTGGTCAGCCGCACCACGTTCCAGGCGGTGGACGCCTCCGGCCCGAAGAAGACCCGGCGCATGTCGTTGTCGATGCCGACCACGTCCAGGCCGAGCGAGGCGAAGTGCCGGACCGCCTCCGAGCCGATCAGGCCGGCCGAACCGGTGATCACGGCGACGCTCATGTGGCGAACCCCCAACTGTGCACGTGGCCTTGGAGCAGAACGCAGCATAGCCCGCACACGAATCGGCCCCGGGACCGAACCGTGGATGCTGGCTCGGGCCCCGGGGCCGGGTTGATGCGTGGGTCAGGCGGTACGCAGGCGCTGCGAGCGGCGGATCTCACGCGCCTCACGCCGAACCGCCCGCAGGCGGGTGGCGCTGATGCCGAGCTGGCGGGCGAGCTCGGTCTGGCTGATGTTGGGGTGCATCGCCTCGATGGCATCGGCCAGGGCCGCGGTCTCCTGAACCGGCCGGCGCTGACGTGGGGCGTTGCCGCTGCCATCATCCTCGCCATCGGCGGACTCGGTCGTGGCCACGGCCGGCTCGGCGACCTTCGCCGTGTGGGTGGCCGTCGCCGCGATCGAACGGGCCGGGCTGGTGACGGTCTGGCGCACCGGCGCGCTGGTCGCACCGACGGCGCGGCCGCCGTTCGGACGCTGCGGCAGCGATGCCGAGCCGTTCACCCAGCTTGGTGCCGCACCCGACTCGGAGCCGGCCGGCCGCGCCGCGCCCGCCGAGGCCGGTGGCGTGGCCACGACCGCGGGGCTGACCGGGGCGTTGGCTGGGCTGGTTGCGCCATGTGACCCGGGCGCACCGTTGCCCGCCGGGCTGCCGACCGATGCCGGCGCCGGCGCGAACACCGGCCGCGGAGTCGGAGTCGGAGTCGGCTGCAGCGGCTGGGACAGCCCCAGTGATCCCGGCGGCGCGATCTGCACACCCTTGGCCCGCGCGAGGTGCTCCTCCACGAAGCGGATCCGGCCGGCCAGCTCGACCAGGCTGACACTGGCGACCACGATCAGGCCGTCGACCGAGAGTGGCAACAGGTATGGCGATGCGTCCGTCTCGCCGTAGTTCGACGCCACGCTGGCCATGTGCCAGTACGACACCCAGGCGGCGATGCCGGCGATCGCCACGGTGGCGAACACCCGGCAGGCGGCGAGCAGGCGACGGTGCATCGGTATGCGGGACGTGAGTTCCACGGTGAGCAGCAAGGCCAGTGGTGGCCAGGCCGCGATCGCCTGGCTGATCGGATTGGGCCTGGCGTGCAGGATGTTGGCTGCGACGGATGCGGCTACCCCCAGGGTGAGCGCGATGCGGACAGCCCAACGGATGCGGCGCAGCTGTGGCAGTTGCACGGGAGTCTCCCTTGGTGGCGGTTCCGGCGTTCTTTGCCGTCCCGGTGGGTTCATCCTCGCCGCGTGCCAGAAGAACGACGGTTCTCAGGTCGGCGTGTCGGCGACCTCGTCCAATCCGATTGCCCCGTATCGACGCAGCGTGTGCCCTAATACGCAAGCTGTAATTACATAAGCAAAACTCCTTGACACGTACCCAGAGTCGCGGTCATGGCGACACGCCAGCGTCGGGTCAGGACCGCTGGTGGTGTGCGCGCATCCGCTGGTGTGCTCAGGTGGTGTGCGCATAAGGAAAGGCCCCGACCGGCGTCGGGGCCCCTATGGTGGGGAAGGGGGGAGTTGAACCCCCACGCCCTTGCGGGCACATGGACCTGAACCATGCGCGTCTGCCATTCCGCCACTTCCCCAAGTGACGGCCGGCCGGGTGATGCCGGGCTCCGCCGGGCACCGCCGCGAACCAGCTATTTGCTCGTCCTCCAAGCCTGGACCAGGATAGACCGTGTCCGGTTGGTGGGGCGAGCCGGATACGTCCGGGCTGCGCAGGCTGTGCCGGAACCAGCCAGAGCGGAAGGATCGAGCTAGCAGCCGGTGAAGACCTGGCGGCCCGGAGAGACCCGGAGAGAGTAGCATGCCCCAGCCGATCGGTGCGCCGACGGGAGTGCGACGGCCGGATACCATCATGTCCTCGAACAGACCGCGGAGCATCAGTGAGCGCGAGGAGCGAGCGGAGCGAGCCTCGCAGTGCGAACGAAGGGTTAAGGCAGTGAGCGCGAGGACCGCGTCGCGACGTGCGTGCGCCCCGCAGTCGCGAAACAAGATCGGCCCAGGGGCGAACGGAAGGGCTAGCCGTGAGCGTGCTGCAACGCTTTGAAAAGCGCTTGGAAGGCCTGGTGGAAGGGGCCTTCGCCAAGGTGTTCAAGGGGGTCGTCCACCCGGTGGAGATCCTCAACGCCATGCAGAGGGAGGCGGAAGCGCATAAGGCGATCCTCGCCGGCGGGCGCACGCTCGTCCCTAACCGATATGTGATTGACCTGTCGCCGTACGACCACAGCCGGCTGGCTCCCTATGCCGCCGCCCTGGCCCAGGAGCTCGCCCAGTCGCAGGCGGAGTTCATCGGCGAGCAGGGCTGGACCGTGTACGGCGACGTGATCGTGGAGATCGAGCGGGGCGAGGGTCTGGACACCGGCATGTTCCGGGTCACCGCCGAGGTCTACACCGGTGGCGACGTGGCACCGGCCCCGGCCGGCTACGACGGCGGGGGCTACCAGCCCTACGGGCAGCCGGGTGGTTACGCGGGTGGTCCGCCCATGGGTGGTGGCGGTCCGGCTCGCAACGCTCGCCTGATCTCCAGCGACGGCCGCACCTATCCGCTTTCGGTCGGCTCGACCGTGATCGGCCGAGGCGACCAGGCAAACCTGCGCCTGCCGGACGTCGGCATCTCGCGCCGGCACGCCCGCATCGACTTCGACGGCGGTCAGGTGGTGCTCACCGACCTCGGCTCAACCAACGGCACCTCCGTCAACGGCCAGCGCATCTCGGCGGTCGCGCTGA
>JBLNGJ010000414.1:0-19907 GCA_050264675.1 Micromonosporaceae bacterium | reverse complement strand
AGCCGGCGGGTGGAGTTCTCCACCACCATGGCCCGGCTGCGGGCGATGGCGACGGTGTGCCGGCGGACCCGGTTGAGAAACGTCCGGTCGGTGGGCGACGACCGTCGGGGCATGCCGCCGCAGGCGAGGTACAGCTCGGCCGTGATGGCCATGTTGTTGCCGGCGTGCATGCGGTAGGGCGCCAGATAGCCGCCGGCCCGGTTGGTCGGACGCAGCCGGCCGAAGGCTGACGCCAGCCCGACCATGACCCGGAACGCGGTTCGGCCGGCGTACCCGTTCTCGTCCCGGCGGGCCCGCAGCTGCCCGCAGACCATGCCCGCGCCGCGTCGCAGTTCGGCGCGGGCCGCCGCGATCCAGCCCGGGTGCGGCAGGCAGTCGGCATCGGTACGGGCGACGAAGCGGGCGCCACCGGCGATGGCGTGCCGGAACCCGGTGTCCACGGCGCACCCGACGCCCTTCTCCGGCTCGACCAGCACCTGCACCGGGAACGGTGCCGTGGCCGCGAACCCGCGAACAGCGTCCACAGTGGAGTCAGCCGAGCCGTTGTCCACGACGAGCAGGGTGAAGTCGCGGTCGGCCTGGGCGGCCAGGCTGTGCAGCGTCTGCCCGATCCGGCCGGCCTCGTTGTACGCCGGCACCACCACCCACAAGCTCGCTGGGCGAGCCTGGTTCGCGGTGCGGGGCTCGCTGCGCTCGCTCCCGCTCACGATCGCTCCCAGACCATCGTCATCACGCTCACGCCGCCACCGAGGCCGACAAAGAGCACCCGCTGCCCTGGCGCCAGGTCATCGAAGACCCGCGCGAGCTGGACGCCGAGCGTGGCGCTGGCCATGTTGCCGAGCTCCCCGATGGTCACCTCCAGCTTCTCCCGGGGCACGCCGGTGATCTCGAGGAACCGCTCCACGTAGGCGGCCGTCACCTGGTGCACCAGCACCCGGTCGTAGTCGGCCCATTCGAACCCGGTGCGGTGGCGCACCCGATCGAGAATGCCGGTGCCGAGCTTCTCGAAGACACCGCGCAGCGCGTGCCCGTCGCCGGTGAAGTAGGTGTGCTCGAGGCTGCGCGGATGCCGCGACCCGCCGCCGAAGATGCCCCCGACGCCCCAGTGTTCCGAGGCCGTCTCGGTGTCGACGTCGATAATGCCGCCGCGAGCGACCGGTTCGAGCAGCACCGCGGCGCCGCCGTCGCCGAACGTGTAACCGGCGAAGGCGGCCCGGACCTGGGCCAGGCTCTCCAAGCGCGGCCGCATGGTGCGCGTCGGCGTCTCACCGGTCACCACGAGCGCGCGCCGGGCCCGACCGGCGAGAATCATCGAGCGGGCCAGGTCGATGCCGTTGACGAAGCTGTTACAGGCGTTGGTGACATCCAGCGTGTGGGCCTTGGACCCCAGCTCGGCCTGCACGATGTGCGAGGTAGCCGGCTCGACCATGTCGCGGGAGGCCGAGGCGAAGAGCAGCAGATCCAGATCGAACGGGTCGAGCCCGGCGGCAGTGAGCGCCGAGCGGGCCGCCGCGATCGCCAACGTGGAGGAGTACTCGTCGTCCCGCGCGATGCGTCGGGTGGCGATGCCGGTCATCTGCTCGAAGAGCCCGGATGGCAGCGTCAGGCCACTGGCCGCGCCGACCCGCTCCTGCAGCTCGACCGAGCTGACCACTTGATCGGGCAGGCTCATGCCGACCGCCGTGATGCCCACTCGCGTCGTGTGCGTCATGCCGTTCAGGTTGCGGCGAGACGGCAGCCGGAATCTTGAGTAGGCGTACTCACCCAGCCGCAGCCGTCGGCTTTCCGACGCTCCGTGAGACCCGGTTCACCCGGCCGGCGCGCCACCCGACCGCCACACCACCCGACCGCCACACCACCCGCCGCCGCGCGCACGTCGGCGCGGGGCAACTTCCTGAAACGAGCCCCTACCCACGCAGGACTACGGGCGAAATCCTGAAACCTGCCCCAGAGTTGATCTTTTGCCCGCTCTGACAACCGTACGTAGGGGAGCCGGTGCCGCCACGGGCGACGCCGGCTCCTCGCCGATCATGGCGCGACCGCCCGCCCGGCGCGCTGCCGGCGAAACGGCGTTGGTCCGCTTTTTACGCTTAGCTGGGCTTGGCGGTGATATCGGGACGAACAAGTATTCGGATTGCTGCCGCGCTCGGGGCCGTTGCGGCCGAGCGGTGTGGGCAGGTAACGTGGTGATCGTTCGCTGGCGATGGGTCAAGGATGAGGGGCTGCGGCCCCCTTTTGTCGGCTATTGCTGGCGGCGCCGAAGAGGCCTTTGGCTGCGTCGGGTAAGCGAGGTGGGTATCGGAGTTCGAATCGTAGAACTTCTCGCTGCCGGTGCCGGCCGTTTTGATTTAGTGTCGGCGATAGTTATCAAGCGATTCGTACCCGCCAATCTCGTTACTAATACGCAAATCAATAACTGGCGGCCGTGACCACTGCAGTTCCGGGAGCACTGGATGGATATCCGTAATCTTGACCGCGTCAATATGCCCACCGAGTACGGCGTACAGGTGCAGCGTCTGTTGCCGTGGGACAAGCTCAACGCGCCGTTCGAAGCCGGGTGGTGCGTGGTCAAGCCGGGCACCGCGACCGACCCCCACTCGCATCACGAGTACGAGATCTTCGTTGCCGTGTCGGGCACGGCCACGATCGAGGCCGACGGTGAGAGCAGCCCGTTCGTGGCCGGCGACGTCGCGTACATGCAGCCGGGTTCGCGCCACACCATCATCAACGCCAGCGACCGCGACTTCGAGTTCTACAGCGTGTGGTGGGACCAGGACATGAGCGACCGGTTCCGGGCGCGCCACACCGCCGCCCAGGCGACCGGCGACACCGGGGCCTGACCCGGAAGGCAGGGAAGGCGATGAAACTGCTCGGCGTTGAGGCGCGCCAGAACTCCCACTACTACCTGTCCCGTTACCACCTGGTGCAGGGCTTCGGGGCCGACCTCTACGTGCTCAACGGGGTGGGGGAAGCCGACTACTGGGACCCTCAGCGGTATCGCGTGGTCGGTTCCCAGAAGATCGACGACATCATCGCCGCGGCCCGGAACTGGCATGCGGAGCAACGCTTTGACGGCGTGTTCAGCTTCTCCGAGTCCGGTGTCATGACAGTCGCCGCGATCACCGACGCGCTCGGCCTGCCCGGCGTCGGGGTCGACGCCGCTCGCCTGAGCCGCAACAAGCTGCTGATGCGCCAGGCACACCAGGCGGCCGGCGTACCGATCCCCCAGTTCCGGTTCGTCGAGAGCCTCGACGACGCGCTGGCCACCGCCGAGGAGTTCGGTTACCCGGTCATCCTCAAGCCGACGCTCGGTGCCGCGAGCAACTTCGTCTTCCGGGTCGGCGACCCCGACGAGATGCGTCAGCACTACGCCGCCGCGGTCGAGGGTCTGAGCCGCATGAGCTGGTACCTCATGGAAGCCGAAGGGCTGGACCTCGGACCGTACGGCCTGCTGGTCGAGTCCTTTCTGGACGGGCGGGAGTATCTCTCCGAGGCGCTCGCGTGGGACGACGATGTCTATCTCGGCTCGATCGTGGACCGGGTCACCGTCGAAGGGGAGACGTTCGACGATGACGTGCACGTGGCGCCGTCGTCGCTCACCCGTGAGCAGCTCGACGAGTTCCAGCGCATCGTCGCGTTGGCGGCCCGGGCGCAGGGCCTGCGCCGGAGCGTGATGCATGCCGAGGTGCGGTTCCATCAGGGCCGGCCGCACATCGTCGAGATCGCCATCCGACCGGGCGGCGGCGGGCTGGATCTGGTCGCGCGGGCCTGTGCCGATTACAGCCCGATCGAGGCCGTGATGGACGTGGCCCGCGGGGTCAAGCCCAAGGTGCAGCATTACCAGCCCAATGGCGTGCACATGATGGGCACCTGCCTGATCTGCGAGGCCGGGCAAGTGGAGTATGTCAATGTGCCAGCCGAAATCAACGAATCACCCCACACGTTGATGGCCAAGATCACCGCCCGCGAGGGCGACATCATCAGGCGACCGCCGGACGGCAACAGCATCCTGGGCTTCCTCATCCTCACCGGTGAGTCGGCCGAGGGCGTCAAGCAGACCATGGAAGAGTTCGCCGCGAAGATCGACGTCAAGCTGGTCGGCAAGCCGCTGGCCAAATGCGTGACCCCGTGGCAGCGACCCACGCCGGCCGGAGACGACGGCGCGAGGTGAAGCGGCGCGAGGTGAAGCGGCGCGAGGTGAAGCGGCGCGAGGTGAAGCGGCGCGAGGTAAGCCGACCCGCGTGAGCCAGCGTGGGCTAGCTGTCGACGCTGGCCCGACCGGTCAGCGCGGCCAACGCGACCGACTCTCGGCCGACCCCGGCGCTCAGCGCCGAGAGCAGGCACCGGATGGCCAACGCCGAATCGAACCCGATCAGCTGCAGCGCGCGGTCGGCCCGTTCCAGTTCGGCCTCGGCCAACGCGGCCGGAAGACCGGCCTTCGGTGCCTGGCCGGCAAGCAGCGGGCGGACGTAGTCGCAGAACGCCCGGTAGCCGGCGTCGGTGAAGTTGCTCTCGTACCGGTCGGGCCGGTCCCAGGACAGGAACAGGCGCACCATCTCCGGGTCCTCACTGGCCAGGAACTCATCAGCCCAGAGCGCGTGGTTGCGGCTGGTGGAGAACTTCTGACCCTCGAGGAGGTAGAGCTCGTTGACGGTCGCACCGCGCATCTGCGGCTCGGGTACGCCGGCGACGGCGAAGATCGCCGGGTAGAGGATCGCGAAGTAGAAGGCGTTGTCGATGCCGTTGAAGTGCCACAGGCCGTCGATCTCCTGCCAGACGTCGACCCACTCGGCCAGGCTGTTGGCGGACGGGCGCAACGCGTGCGCCGGACCGTAGAGGTAGCTGAAGCCCAACTCGGCCGGGAAGTCGACCCGCAGGCCGGCGAGCGAGCCGACGCACTCGGTGCCCCAGTTGGTGGGGTAGGCGACCGGATAGTCCGGCAGCGGCGTGTGCAGGTAGTGCTCGAGCACGGCGCGCACCCGGCCCGGCAGCTCCGCCCGCATCCACTCCGTGACCAGGCGGTCGCGATAGTCCTCCAGGGGTAGCACCGGCACGGTCGCCTGCATCGGGCGCAGGCCGCCACCGCAACGGGCGCAGCTGGCATCGATAAGCGTTGCGGCGGAAGTGAAGCCGCCGCAACCTTCGCAGGACAGGCCGTTGGATCCGGTGCCGCAGTTGGGACACTTGCCCACGACGTAGGAGTGGTGCATGGTCCGGCCGCAGTCCGCGCAGGCGTACAGGGTCATCTCGCGCATCGGCAGCGTGCCGTTGTCCACCAGCTCGGTGAGCATCCCGGCGACGGCACTGAGGTACCCGGGGTCCAGCGGATCGAGGAACGCATCGTAGCCGATGCGAGCCAGGTCGAACGCGGACACGATCTGGGTGCTGAACCTGGCCACCATCTCATCGGCGTCGACCCCGAGGTTCTCGGCTTTGGTCAGCACGTAGTTGGGGTGCACGTCCACACCAGCCAGGGTGAACACCTGCTCGCCGCGCGCCCGCGCCGCCCGCGACGCGACGTCGGCCGCGAGGAATGGGCCGGACAGATGCCCTATATGCAGAGGGCCGTTGACGGTCGGCTGCGGGATGATGATCACGGTGGGCTTGGCCATGTGAATGCCTTCCTCGCGGGCGCCGACGGGGCGTCGTATACCTGCGAATGGGAACAGATGGTGAAAAGGGGCAGGAACGACGGCAACCGCCGGCCCAACGGCATCGAGTCGTCTGACGAGTATCGCGCAGGGCGATACATCTAGCTAGACGTTGTCGTCCGCCTGACATTGCCTCGTAGCACCTATCGGAGAATTGCGACCTAACGTAATTGTTAGCCTCCCCGACATGCCCGGGATTGCCAAGATTTTCGCCCGTCACGCGCACCCTATCGTCCGTACGGGCATTGCGGTCCTCAGACGCTCCCCTGTAACATTCACAAAGATCGAAAGCGTCCGGCCGGGTGCATTCGCAGCGCTAACCCTCGCATTAGGACGGTCACCTCAGACCCCGGCGGGTTGCGCCTTACCCGTCGAGCAGGTACCGGAGGTAATCATGAGCACGGAGATCTCCTCAGCAGACGCTGCCGCCATCCCGCTGTGGAACGCCGCCTACGACGAGTCACACACCGGCGAGCAGGGGAACCTGTGGGGCGACCCGCCGGTGCCGCACGCCGCGACGGCGGCCACGTTGTTCGCCGAGCACTCCGCGGCGGTCGTCGTCGACCTGCCGTGCGGGGACGGGCGCAACCTCCCACCACTCGCGCTGGGCGCACCGATTCTGATCGGCGGCGACACGTCCACCAACGCCATGACCATCGCCGAGCGGGTCACCCGGAAGGCCGGCATCCGCAACAAGGTGGTCTTTGCCCACATGGACGCGTTCGCCACCGGCCTGCTGGACAACTCGGTCGACGGGATCTTCAGCTGGGACCTGCTGGGGCACCTCACCAACCCGGTCGACGCGCTCCGCGAGATGTACCGGATCACCCGGCCCGGCGGACACATCGTGGCGAACATGTGGACCATGAACGACTGCCAGGTGACCGACCCGAACATCCGAGAGGTCGGGCCGAAGGAGTTCATCGACCACTATGAACTGTATTGCCGGTTCTACGATCACGCCGACCTCGAGGCGCTGCTGACCACGGCCGGGATGACCGCCGTCTCGGTCGAGGTGGCGGCCTGGCACGAACCGGCCCACGCGGACTACCGGACCTACGAGCACGACCATGAGAGCCTCGTCTTCACGATCAGGAAGCCCGCTGGATAGCCGGAACCGGGTACCGCCGCCCATGGCAATGGAGTCAGCTATGCACGTCGTGACGCCGCGACGGACGGCTCACGGCCGCTCCTCCCTGGCCCAGGCGGGGCTCGGGGTCGGGTACGCGCCGGCCCACCACGGAGAGCTTCTTCAGGGCATGTTCCAGGACAGCGCCGGTCGCTTCCGGCGCGCGCTGGTCACCCTGCCCTACCCCGATCGGGGCAGCCGCGCCGTCTTCCGGCCCAGTCAGAGTCACTGGGGCATCGTCGGCACGCCCGACCTGATCAAGGTACGTCGAGCCGCCCTCGTCGCGTTGCGGGAGTTCTCGAGCCAGCCTTCGCCGGCCAAGGGTGGTCAGATCGAGATCACCAGCGACATCCAACACGGCATCGGCATGGGGTCGTCCACGAGCGACGTCACGGCGACGATTCGGGCCATCGCCGATTACTACCGGGTGCCGCTTCAGCCCGAGGACGTAGCCCGGCTGGCTGTCCTCGCCGAGTGCGCGGCGGACTCAATCATGATCGAGAACCGGGTGGTGCTCTTCGCGCACCGCGAGGGCGTGGTTCTGGAGACGTTGGGGCACCGCCTACCGCCGATGATCGTCGTAGGCTGTGACGCCCGGCCGGGTGCGATCGTCGACACGCTCGGACTGACCCCGGCCGAGTACGACGACCACGAGCTCGGCGCCTTCTCCGCGCTGCGCGGTGCGCTACGACGGGCGATCGCCACCGAGGACGTGGCGCTGCTCGGCCGCGTCGCCACCGCTAGCGCTCGAATCAACCAGCGGTTCGTGCCCAGTCCGCTGTTCGAACCGCTCCTGGAACTGTGCCTGAGCAACGGTGGCGCCGGGGTCCAGGTCGCGCACAGTGGCACCGTGGCTGGCCTGATCTTCGATGCCCGCAGCCCTGGGGTGGAACTCGCGGTGCGCCGGGTCCTCGACGGCATCGGCGAGCTGGGCCTCACCCTGACCGCGGCGATCGGCCCGGGCAATGTCAGCGACCTCATCGAACCGGCTGGGGACCGACCCCTCGCCCACGTCGACGTCGGGGCGCCGGTCGGATGAGCGCCCGAGCCGCCTTCGACGACGCGACCCAGGCCTACGAGATTCCCAAGCTGGTCCGGCTCAGCGCCAACCTTTATGCCGTCGCGTTCACCCTGATGAAGATGGTTCCGGCCCGCTACATCCTGCGGAAGGCCTGGCGCGAAGGCCAACTGGGGCCGCAGGCCACGATCGTGGAAACGACCTCCGGCACGTTCGGCCTGGCGTTGGCCATGCAGGCGGTGCACCTCGAACGGAAGGTGATCCTGGTCAGTGACCCGGTCATCGACGAGCGGTTGTATCGGCGGCTCACCGACCTCGGCGCGGTCGTGCATCGCGTGCCCGCGTGCGCCGGCAGCGGTCCTGGGGGCTACCAGGCCGCCCGGTTGGCCGTGGTCGACCAGATCCTCGCCGAGCAGCCCGAGGCCTTCTGTCCCCAGCAGTACTCCAACCCCGACAACCCGCGTTCCTACGCGTTGGTCGCCGAACTGCTCGGCGAATGCCTCGGCCAGATCGACTGCATCGTCGGGCCGGTCGGCTCGGGCGGTTCGATGACCGGAACGACTACCTACCTTCGGGCGCTGACGCCCGAGTGCCAAGCCATCGCCGTGGACACCCACCGCAGTATCCTATTTGGACATCCGGCTGGCGATCGGGAGCTGCGCGGCCTGGGCATGAGCCTGATGCCGGCCAACCTCGACCACCGGGTCATCGACTCGGTGCACTGGTGCAGCGCCTCGTTGGCGTATGCGGCAACCCGGCGGCTGCACCGGCGGCATGCCCTGTTCATGGGTCCGACCAGCGGCGCGGCCTACCTGGTCGGCGAATGGTGGTCGCGGGCCAACCCGGACGCGCTGACCGTCGTCATGATGCCCGACGAAGGGCACCGGTATCAGGACACCGTCTACGACGACGAATGGCTGGGCGGCCGCGGCTGCCTGAACCAGGCGCTGCCCACGGAACCGACCGTGGTCACCGATCCGACCCAGCCCGACGGCGTCTGGACCGCCTACGACTGGGGGCGGCGCAGCTACGACGAGGTCATCCGCGGCGAGGTGGCAGTACCTTGAGCGACACCGACCGGCCGGGACCGGCGACTGGGCTGGCGACGGCGGCCATCGTCGGGTTGGGCTCACGCGGGCTGAGTATCTTGGAGCGGATCGTCACCTTGGCCAAGCGGGCCGGACCGGAAATCGGTGAGCTCCGGATCGCCGTCATCGACCCCCGCTGCGATGGCGCCGGCGTCCACGACACCGGCCAGCCGGACTACCTTCTGCTGAACACGACCTGCGCGCAGGTGTCGATGTTCCCCGACGCGTGCACCGTCGGCGACGATGTCGACGCGCCCGGGCCGAGCCTGCATGAGTGGGTGCGCCAGCGGGGCCTGCGGCTGGGCGAGGACGGGTTCACCGTGACCGAGACCGGCCGGGAGATCCGCCCGTTCGACTTCCTGCCCCGCCGCCTGCTCGGTGAGTACCTCGGCTGGTTTCTGGCCGAGGTCTGCCGGCGGGCGCCGAGCCACGTACGGATCACCTGGCACCGTCAGGCGGCCGTCGACCTGGCGCCGGGGCCGCACGACGAGTTGTCGATCACACTTGCCGATGGCACGCAGGTGCTCGCCGAGCATGCGTTCCTGACCACCGGCTACACCGCCAACGCCGACGGTGCGCCGCCGGCCGGATACGTGGCCGAGCCCTACCCGCTGCCCGATCGGCTGGCCGACGTGGCGCCCGGCCAGTCCGTTGCCATCGAGGGGTTCGGACTCTCGGCAATGGATGTCATGTCGTGCCTGACGGTCGGTCGCGGTGGGCGGTTCCTCGGCGCCGGCGACCAGCTGACCTACGTTCCCAGTGGCCACGAACCGACCCTGCTGTTCTACTCACGATCCGGTGTGCCGTGCCGGGCTCGGCCGCTGGTGGTCAGGTTCGCCCCCACCTACGAGCCACTGGTGCTGACCCACGATGCGATCGACCGGCTACGCGAGTCGCGAGGCGGTCGGCTCGACTTCGACCGCGACCTGTTGCCCTTGGTGCTGACCGAGTTGCGCTTCGCCTACCGGCGGCGGCAAGCGGTGCTCGACGGCGAGGCCGGGTCGGACGTGCTGCGGACGCTGGCGTCGGCCGGGACCCTCCCCCGGATCACGGCCGTGCTGGACGAGCTCGACCACCGGCTCGATCGCTTCGACCCCAGGGCCGCGCTCGATGGCGGCACCGGAATGGTGCTCGGAGACGCCGCGGGTTACCAGCAGTGGCTCGCCGAGGTCATCGGCTGGGATCTGGCCGAGGGACGGCGCGGCTTTACCGGCAGCCCGTTCAAGGCCGCGCTCGACATCCTGCGCGAGCTGCGCGACACGATCCGCTATGTGGTCGACTTCGGCGGCCTGACCGAGCACTCACTCGACCAGTTCAATCGCTGGACCGTTCCGGTGATGAACCGGGCCGTGGTCGGCCCACAGTTCGAGCGGCATGCGGAGCTGCTCGCCCTCCTGGCGGCCGGTGTCGCCCGGGCGCCGTTCGGGCCCGGCCCGGAGGTGACCCGGTCGACCAGCGGCCGGTGGCGGATCACGTCGGCCCGCTTGGCCGAACCGTACACAGAGGAGGTCGACTGGGTGGCCGCCGCGCACGTGCCGCTGCCGGCCGTGGCAACATCGGCGAGCCCGCTGCTGCAGGCCCTGTACCGCCGCGGCTGGATCACGCCGTACCGGCCCGCCGGACCCGTGGTCGGCCTCCACGTCGACCGGGACCTGCACCCGGTCCGCGCCGACGGGCGCAGCGACGAGCGGGTGTGGGTGATCGGCCCGCTCTGCGAGGGAGCGACCTTCTACACCAACCTGGTTCCGTCACCCCACACGTACTCCCGGCCGATCTTCGACGCACATCGCTGCGCGGCTTCGATGATCGCGAGGCTGCTCCCGGTACCCGCGCCCGCGCTGCCGGCCGTCTCGTCAACCAGCTATTGACGTCACCAGGTGCGGTTGCGACCATGTGAATCACTCAGGGAGGCATGTGCAAATGCCGCGTGCACTTCGCACTTTCCTTTTGGCGACAAGCAGGTTGCTGCGCCGGTGGAGCGACCGCCTAGCCGACTGGGGTAGTCGCGGGGACACGCTGACGACTGCCCCAAGCGAGGTCCGGCCGAAGGACGAGGCCGGAATCTGGATCACCCTCCAGCAGTCCTCGGTGCCGGTCCGCGCGACGTTGGTCGGCGTGTTCGTCAACCGGCTCGGCGGCTTCCTGCAGCCCTTCCTGGTGTTGTTCCTCACCCATCGCGGCTTCAGTGCCGTCCAGGCGGCCATCGCGTTGGGGATTTTCGGCGCCGGGTGCTTCGCCGGCGTGCTGCTCGGCGGCGCCTTGTCCGACCGGCTCGGCCCGCGGATCGCGACCTTCGCCTCCATGACCGGCAGCGGTGCGCTGCTGATCGGGGTGCTTTACCTGCACAACTATCCGCTGCTCCTGGCCACCGTCTTCCTGGTCGGATTGGTCAGCCGGTTCTACGCGCCGACCGCCGCAGCCCTGCTGTCGGAGCGGACGCCGCCGCATCAACAGGTCATGATCTTCGCGGTCTACCGGCTCGCGATCAACCTGGGCACCACCGCTGCGCCGCTGTTGGCGACGGCACTGATCGCGGTCTCCTACGAGCTGCTGTTCTGGTGTGACGCGGCGACCTCGGTGGTCTTCGCGGTCATTGCGCTCAACACGCTGCCGTCCCGATCGCTGTCCGGTCGCCGGGCCAAGGATCAGGCGACCGGGCGAGACAACGGTTACCGGGCGGTGTTCGCCGACCGCCGCTACGTGCTCTTCCTGCTCGCGCTGCTGGTGAACATCATGGTCTACATGCAGTACGTCAGCACCCTGCCGCTGGCGATGGCCGACGCCGGCGCCGCGACGATCTGGTACAGCCTCGCGATCACCCTGAACGGCCTGATTGTCATCAGCTGTGAGTTGCTGCTGACCAAGTACACCCAGCGGCTGCCCCTGGCCGTGGTGTTGGCGGTGGGCTTCGGCCTGTTAGGAGTCGGACAACTGGTGTATGCGCTGCCCTGGGGCGTCGGTGTCTTCATCGCTGGCACGCTCATCTGGACCATCGCCGAGATCACCGCCGGCCCGACCATGTCCTCGTATCCGGGCCTCATCGCGCCGAACGAGCTGCGCGGCCGCTACATCGCCTCGAGCCAGACCATGTTCAACGTCGGCGCCGCGATCGCGCCGGTGGTCGGCGTGGCGATCTATTCAGCGGTCGGTGCCGCGGTGTGGGTGTGGAGCGCGTTCGCCTGCGTGATCGGTCTGGCCCTGGCCCTGGCCGGCATGCGCCGGCCGGTTACCGTACCGGCGCCGGCGGTTGCGGCATGAGGCTGCAGCACACCGCCGACAGCACCCTTACCGACGCCTACTTGACCGGCTTCGCCGCCAGTGGGCTCACTGCCTCTAAGATCCTCGACGCGGTTCAGCCCAGCACGGTCGACACCGTCTACCGCGGACGCTCGTTGAGCCGGCCGGTCTTCCTTTCCTACCAACAGATCCAGCGGTTGGCGGCCGACGTGCAGCTGTTGCACGCCACGCTGACCGGGCTGCCACGGCGGATCTTCGGTGGAGACATGGTCGCGTTCGCCCGGGCCGTCGGCGCCACCCAGACCCAGGCCGAGGTCGTGCTGCGCGGCACGGCGAGCGTTCCGTCCCGGTTGGGTCGGGCCGACTTCTACCTGGACCACGAAGGCTTCAAGCTGCTCGAGATCAACTGGGGCACCGGACTCGGTGGTCTGGACAACGCGATCCTGAACCGGTCGATGGCCGAACAGCCGTTCATCGGCGAGTTCGTCCAACAGCATCGGCTGGGCTGCGTCGACTCGATGGCCGAGTCGATGGACACCATGTTCACCGAGTCCGGGCTGGCCCCGGGCAGCAGTCCGGTAGTGGCGATCGCCGACTGGCCAGAGAGCTTCAAGGTCCTGGAGCCGCGGCTGCACCGGGCCGCGCAGGGCATGGTGCCCTACAACGTCCGGGCCTACCCGTGTCATGTCGGCCAGCTGCGTTACGCCGATGGGCGGGTCTGGCTCGGCGAACGGGCGATCGACGTGGTCTACCGGCTGTTCCTGATGGAGGATCTGTTGGATCCGGGTGGCCCGGCCCTGATCGAGCCGGTGCTGCAGGCGGCCGAGCGGGGCGACGTCACCCTCTTCTCACCGATGGACGCCGACCTCTACGGCAGCAAGGGCGCGCTGGCGCTGCTCTCCGACGAGCTGTACCGGCACTGCTACACCGCCGAGGAACTGGCCAGCCTCGACCGGATCCTGCCGTGGACCAGGATGATCAGGCCGGGACCGGTGACCGCGGCCGGCCGGCCGGTAGATCTGTTCGAACACGCGCTGGCCGAGCAACAGGAGCTGATCATCAAGCCGACCATGATGCACGGCGGGCTGGGCGTGGTGCCGGGTTGGCGGACTCCGGCCGATGAGTGGCGGCAACGGCTGGAGGCGGCGATGGACCAGCCCTACGTGCTGCAGCGGCGCATTCACCCGATCCCGGAACGGTTTCCCACCGACGATGGCGACGAGGAATGGGTGCTCACCTGGGGCGCGTTCCTGGTCAGCCGCGGCTACGGCGGCATGTTCGTCCGCGGTAGCCGCGACCTCGACGGGACAATCAACATGACCTCGGGCGCGACCGCCACCTGCTGCTTCCACCCGCTGGCCGAGGATTGACCTCGCCACTGATGGTGGTCGGCCTCGCGGACGGGACCACGTTGGTGCACATTGGACGGTATGGGGAGGCGAGCACACGATGACGAATGCCCCGCGGGCGGAGCCCCACGGCGATAAGCCGCTGCTGCTGGTGGTGGGCACCGGGTTCCACGACTATCGGGAATACCTGCTCAACTCGATCGCGTCCCGCTACCGGGTCCATCTCCTGTTGGGGACCGAGCCGACCTGGGAGCGGCCGTATATCTCAAGCTTCACCTCCCTCGACCTGACCGACACGATCGACGCCACCAACATGATCGACGCCGCCCGCGAGGTTGCTGCGCACGACTCGGTCGCCGGCGTGCTGAGCTGGGACGAGGCCCGGATTCTGCAGAGCGCGAAGGTGGCGGCCGCCCTGGGCCTGCCGGGCGGCGACCCCGACATGGTGATGCGCTGCCGCGACAAGCACCAGACCCGCACCGCGCTGGCCGCGGCCGGCGTGCCACAGCCGCGCTCGGTCATGGCGTCCTCAGTGGACGAAGCCTTGGCCGCCGCCGCGGAGATCGGCTACCCGGTGGTGCTCAAGCCGCGCGCGATGGCCGCCAGCCTGGGGGTTGTGCGGGTCGACACGCCCGACGAGCTGTCCGCGCAGTTCCTGTTCGCCCGGGACACCCACGTCCCCGGTGCGTGGCACTACGACGTCGTGCTCGTTGAGGAGTACGCGACCGGGCCGGAAATCAGCATCGACGCGGCCGTGCACCGCGGCCAGGTGCACCCGATGTTCGTGGCCCGCAAGGAGGTGGGCTATCCACCGTGCTTCGAGGAGACCGGCCACGTCGTCGACGCCGCCGACCCGCTGCTGACCGACGCGCAGGTGCTGCGCATCCTGTCCGACACGCACACCGCGCTGGGCTTCACCGACGGGATGACGCATTCGGAGCTGAAGCTGACCCCGACCGGCCCGAAAGTCATCGAGGTCAATGCCCGCCTGGGTGGCGACCTGATCCCGTACCTGGGTATGCGCGCGACCGGTATTGACCCAGGTCTGGCCGCGGCGGCGGTGTGCTGCGGGCAACGACCGCACATCGAGGCCGATCGCACGCTGGTCGGCGCGGTACGTTTCTTCTACCCCGACGAGGAGACGACCGTCGGCTCGGTCGAGGTCGAGCCGGACGCGCTGCCACCGGCCATCGACCGGGTCATCATGCTGGTCAAGCCGGGCGACGTGGTATCGCCACCACCCAAGGGAACGCTCTTCGGCCGCTACGCCGCCGTCACCGCGGTGGCCGGCTCGGCGTCGGAGTGCCTGGACGCGCTGGTCGCGGCGCGCGCGGCGGTGACGATACGGCCGGCCTGACGCGGGTCAGGCCTCCGGAACCCGCCAGAGGCACGCGTGATAGCAGACCCAACTGTCACCCCGCCGCTCGTACGAGTCGAGGTAGCGGGTGTACCGTCCGGGCCGGGTGAAGCTGCGGGCGGAGACCGCGGCGGCATCGCCGTCGACGTGGATCCGCACCTCGTCGATCCCGATCGTCGGCGCCGGGTGGGCGCGCAGATCCTCGATGTAGGCCGGCAGCTCGGTGACCTCGCCGGTGTTGCCGTCGAGGAAGCGGAACGACGGCGACAGGATCGGCTCCAGCAGATCCCAGGAGCCCTTGCGCCAGGCGTCGATGAACTGCAGGTTGAGCTCGGTCAGCACCTTCACGTCGTCATCCACGGGCTTCATCCTGACTCAGCGACGCCCTCACCGGAAGACCGCCCGGCGCGCTGGTTGCGCCGCACGGCACAGGCGGCGCAGCCGTGGGCCGCGCCGCCTGTGTGAGAAACCGTGGATCAGGACAGGTTCACCATCTGGTGCATTTCGGTGAACCCGTGCGGGAGCCCGTTCTCGTCGCTGGCCACATAGCAGATCAGCGCGTGCGGTCCAGCCGCCAGGTCGATCTGCACGACCGCCCACATGCCGGCGGAGACCGGGTTCAGCCCGTGCTGGATGCCGATCCACGGGCTCTGCGGCCGAGGCGTGCCGGCGACCACCGCGTCGTAGAACGTCGCGACGTAGTCATCGGTGATGCCCGGCCGGGTCGGCCGGAACACGACCTCGTGGTCTTCGTCGGAGGCGTTGATGAACTTGAACGTTCCCGTCGTGCTCATCTCGGTCTGCGTGACGACGAACCGCATCTGGTGGTTCTGCTGCATGTTGGCGACGACGACCGAGTCGAACGACGGCACCGGCGAGTGCACGAACTGGCCGACCGCCTCCATCGTGACCACCCGTGGGGTCCTGACCCCGAAGTCGGAGTAGTCGACGAAGTAGTAGGTGCCCGCGTCAATGGCGACGGTCACCTTGAGGGCGTGCCCCGGAAGTATCAGCGCGCCGCCGAAGAGCGTGGCGTTGGCGTCGATGGCCTGAACCCCGAGCGCCCGGGTCGGGAACGGCGGCGCCAGGGCGTCGGAGATGCCTTGCAGCACCCCGCTGACCGAGCCACCCGGCTTGAGCCGGAAGAGCTGCAGCGCGTGCTCGTCGCCGTCCTGCTGGGAGTACTCGAAGGTCACGATGCCCGCCCGCACCTCGGACTGCACCGACACGCCACCGGCTGTCGTCACGCCCACAGCCACCACGGGCGTTTCGTCGTCGGCGAGCGACGGACTGGTTTGCGCGCTTGCCGCGGCTGAACCGAGCACCAGCGTGCCGGTCGCGGCGGCGATGACCGCGAATCGCAGTAATCGTACATTTGCCTTGGGCATTGATTCTCCTTCTTCCGTGTTCGCAGACACGGGACCGGCTTCGGCCGCAGGGGGCTAAACGGCATGGCGCATTCGTCAGCCGGGTTCGAATGTGGCGTGGCCAGCTGAGGCCGCGCGACGCGCCTTTACGACAATTCGGATATCTGGGGTGCCCGACTTACGAAGATCCGATACCACGCCGAGTGTCCCAGATCTTCGTCGCCGCGAGTACCGACCGATAGGCGTAGCCCAGCTCTGGACGGACGTGCATGAGTCGATGGCGGTTCGGGCCTAAACGAGTACGCCCGGACTGACCGTCGCCACGATCGCGGCCGATCTGGCCCGCGCGACGGAGCAAAAGACCTGGTTAAGCCGCAGAAAGCCGGCATAGGTGACTGTCGTCGGGACTCACCCGGAGCACACCACAGGCGGGCTGGCGCGAGTTTCGTTAGCGGGCTCAGGTGTCGGCGTCGAGGCCACGCTCGATCGCATAACGGGTCAGCTCAACCCGGTTGTGCAGCTGGAGCTTGCTCAGCGTGTTCTGCACGTGGTTCTGCACCGTGCGGTGGGACAAACCCAGCCGCTCGGCGATCTGCTTGTACGAAACGCCCTTGGCGACCAGCCGCAGGATCTCAGTCTCCCGATCAGTCAGCCGGGGCGCGTCCCGCTCGTCCTCGGCCGGGGCGGTCGCGAGCCGGCGGAACTCGCCCAGCACCAGCCCGGCCAGGCCGGCGGTGAAGACCGCCTCGCCCGCGGCGGTGCGCCGGACCGCGTCGATGAACTCCTCCCGCCGGGCCGATTTGACCAGGTAGCCGGTGGCGCCGGCCTTGACCGCGTCGAGCACGTCACTCTGCTCCCCGCTGGCCGAGAGCACCAGCACCCGGGTTCCGGGCGCGTTGGCGAGCAGGCCCCGGATCACCTCGACCCCCGAGCGGTCGGGCAGCTGCAGGTCCAGCACGACCACGTCGGGGCGCACGGCGGCGGCCACCCGTACCGCCTGGCCCCCCTCACCGACCGCGGCAGCGACCTCACACCCCGCCTCGACCAGGTCGCGCGCCACCCCGTCGCGCCACATTGGATGGTCGTCGACCACCATCACCCGGATCTGCCGCGCCGGCTCGGTCACGCCTTCACGGTATCGGCCGGCGCGGCACCGGCACATCGACCGACGCGCGCGGCAGGCGCAGCTCGACCTCGGTGCCCTCCCCCGGCACCGAGGTGATCGTCACGCCGCCACCGAGGTCGCGGACCCGTCCGCGGATCGACTGGGCCACGCCCAGCCGACCCTCCCCGACGGCCTGCTCCAGCCGGCCGTCCGCGATCCCGATGCCGTCGTCGCGCACGGTCACCGTGACCGCCTCCGGTTCGTCCTCGACCAGGACCCAGGCCCGCGCCCCCGGGCCGGCGTGGGCGCGCACGTTCTCCAGCGCCGCGCCGACCACGGCGGCGACCTCGTGCGCCGCCCGGGCCGGCAGCCAGACGCCGGTCGCCGGGGCGGCGAGCGAGACCGTCGCCGAGGCGACCGGACCCAACACCGCCCGCAGGTCGACCAGGCCCTCCGCGCTCACCTCGGGCGGGCCCGAGCCGACCAGCGCGCGTAGGGCCACCTCCTGCTCGCCGGCGAGCCGACCCAGCTCCGCGGCCTCGCCGCCTAGCTCGGCGCCGCGGTGCTGCACCAACGCGAGCACCTGGAGCACCGAGTCGTGGATGCCGCGGGCGAGCCGCTCGCGCTCCCGGGTCGCCGCTTCGAGCTCGGCGGCCCGCTGCAGGCGCTGCTGCACATCGACGGCCAGGCGCGCCACGTGCCCCACGGCGACCCCGGCGAGGACCATGATGACCGTGCCGGTCAGGGTCGCCTGGTTGAGCTGGGCGCGTACGAGCAGATCACAGGCGCCCATCGCGACCCCAGTCGCGGCTCCCCACCGCCGGCCCCGGGCCACCGCGACCGCGAGCACCGGGCAGGCCATCCAGGTCACCGGCAGGGTGGCCATGCCGTGTGCGAGGGCGTCCGGCCCGACGATCCGCCGGCTCGCCAGCAGGCAGGCGGCGGTCACCGCCACGTCGGCGAGCAGCAGCGGCCAGCCCCGGGCCCGCGGACGGGCGTACACCGAGACGCTAACCACACTCCAGGCCGCCATCACCGCGATGACCGCCCAGCCGGCGTACGGATGGTCGTAGGCGGCGAAGTTACGGGCGACGAGCACCGCGGCGTAGCCGAGGGTGGCGAGCCGGAAGACGGCCAGGGCGCGCCAGAGCGGCACCTCGAACAGCGGCACCCCCCACGCCTGCATGTGGTGCCCTCCTACCCGGCTGGCTCAGCGCAGCGCGTTCTCCAGCGCGGTGCGTTCCTGGTCGATCAGGCGCAGGTCGCGCATCGGTCGGCGCAGATGTCCCTTGTGGACGATGCGGACGAACGCCGGATCACCGGCCGCGGCCATCCGCCGGATGCCCTCGACGTGGTCGACGATCCGGGCCCGGATCGTGGCGACCAGCCGGTGCCGGTCGCGCGGGATCAGGCCGTACGCGTCGGCGAACAGGCGCAGCCGCCGGGCCCGGTCGGGCCGGTGCCAGCCCAGGGTGATCGAGTCCCGGTCGGAGAACAGAGGCACCCAGGTCCACGCCGCGTACGCGACATCGTAGATTCGGGCGCCGGGTGAGGCGAGGTCGAAGTCGATGAGCGCCAGGGTGTCATCGGGGCGCCAGATGACGTTGTGTGGCGCCGCGTCGTGGTGGCAGATCACCTCGGTGCCCGGCGGCGGCGGCCCGAACGAGCGCCACACCGCACCAGCACCGGGGCGGAAGCCGTACTGCGCGTCGTGGAAACGGCGCAGCATCGTCGCCACCGCCGCCAGCGCCTGGTCAGTGACCCAGTGCGGCTGCAACGGGTACGCGCCACACTCGCCCTCCAGGTACGAGAGCACCTCGCGGCCCCGCTCATCCATGCCCAGCGCCCGGGGCGCGCCGGTAAAGCCGACATGCTCGAGGTGGCGCAGCAGCGAGTGGACGGCCGGCGTCCACGGACCGGCGTTGCGCCGGACCGTGTCCCCCACGCGGACCACGGTGCTGGTGTTCCCGCCGATCAGCGGGATCTCCTGCTGCACCACTCGTTCGACCTTCCCGCCCACCCCAGACGAACCAAGCCCGCCCAATCTAGTCGCAGCGGGCAACAGGGCGGTTACCCACCCAGCGGAGAAACTCACCCCGACCTGATTGCCGAGGCGGCTAGCGCCCGTCACAGCGGGCGTTCCGCCAGCTCGACGCGGGAACGAATCAGGATTCGTCGAGCAGGGCGTCGACGAAGGCCTTGGGCTCGAACGGGGCCAGGTCGTCCGGGCCTTCGCCCAGGCCGACCAGCTTGACCGGGATGCCGAGCTTGCGCTGCACCGCGATGACGATGCCGCCCTTCGCCGTGCCGTCCAGCTTGGTCAGCACGACGCCCGTGACGTCGACCACCTCGGTGAAGACGCGGGCCTGCTCGAGCCCGTTCTGCCCGGTGGTGGCGTCGAGCACGAGCAGCGTCTCCTCGACCTCACCGTGCTTGGCCAGCACCCGCTTGACCTTGCCGAGCTCATCCATGAGGCCGACCTTGTTCTGCAGCCGGCCGGCTGTATCCACCAGCACCGTGTCGACCCGCGCCTCGATGCCCCGCCGCACCGCGTCGTAGGCGACCGCAGCCGGGTCCGCGCCCTCGGGCCCGCGGACCACCTCGGC
>JBLNGJ010000413.1:0-2685 GCA_050264675.1 Micromonosporaceae bacterium | reverse complement strand
GATCGCGACCACCTCGATATCTGGGGCCATGCGGTCGGCCCACGGCCGGTACGCGGCCGCGCCGCCACCGGTGTGGGGAAGGCAGAACAGGCGCAGCCGGGCGCCGGGTGCCGGGTGCCAGCGCACCGTCCACGCGGCCGACCCATCGTTGCAGGTCGAGCTGACATCCACTATGGACGCCCGAGCCGGGGTGACCCAGCCGGGTGCGCTGCTCGCACTGTGATGCATACCGTCATGCCTTCGCAACGTCGCGCAGCGCCAACCCGAGCGTCGCGATCGTGGGGTTGTCGAACAGCCGCTGAAGTCCAGCGTCCGCACCATCCGATACCCCGAACTCCTCCCGCAACCGTGCGAGGATCGTCACCGCGTGCAGTGAGTCACCACCCAGCTCGAAGAAGCTGTCTTCAACACCGAAGTCGTCGCGGCCCAACGCGTCCCGCCAGATTGCGAGTAGCTTGCGTTCTAGCTCGTCGCGCGGCGCGACCGTTTCCTCGGCCACGGCATCGTCCCACGGCGTCGGCAACGCACCGAGGTCCACCTTACCGTTCGCGCTCAACGGCATCCGGTCAATGAGCAGGTAGTGGTGCGGCACCATGTACTCGGGCAGGACATCCTCCAGGGCGTCGCGTAGCGTGCTGGGCTGCAGCGGTGGTGGCCCGGCCGGGGCTTCGGCGGCCAGGACGTGCTGGATGGCATCGTCGGTGTCGGGTAGCGCCGTCAGCCGGGTGAAGCCGGCGTCCGCGAGCTGCTCTCGCCACTGCGCGACCGAAAGGAACGGCAGGTCGCGCTGACCCTGATGGTTCGACAGGCCCTCGACGAAACCCACCGTGATCATTTGTAGCAATGAGTTGGCGGTCCCTTCGATGAGGATCAGGACGCCACCGGGCGCGAGGAGCGTGCGCAGGTAGCCGAGGCTGTCGGTCAGCGAAATCGCGTCGTGCATGACGTTGGCCGCGATGACGAGATCCGCTGAACCGGCTGGCATGCCCTGGCCAATCGGGTCGCGGTCGACGTCGTAGACGCCGTACCCCACGAAGGCGTAACTGCTGAATTCCAGTTTCGCTCGTTCGGTGAAGAACGTGGAAATGTCCGAGAATTGGTACCGCACCCGCTCTGCCGGTAATTGCGGCAGCACCTTGGCCGTTGTCGCGCCGGTGCCGCCGCCCACCTCCAGGATCCGCACCCGCCGGTCGAGCGGGAACTGGTCCACAAAGCGGCCGACGATTTGCGCCACGACCCGGTTGCACAGCATGGAGACGGGGTTGTTGGCGTACAGCGCCTCGGTGACGTGCCACTCACCGCTGGGCAGCAGGAGGTGTAGCGGGCTGACTTCGCCCCGCAACAGCTCGACCTGCTGGTCGGCGCAGCTGACGAAGTAGTCGAAGAGCACGGCGCACGGTCCGGTCGCCGCGTATCCGGCCTGCGCGAACGCGAGTCGGATCTGGTTGTCCAACAGGTCCGCGTCGAAGGCGTGGTCGCAGGAATACTCGTCGGTGTCATCAGTACGGCTCAGGAAGCCCTGCGCCTCGAGGACGGACAACCACTGCTGGACAAGACCGATGTAACGCGGCTTGAGCCCGCCATGCTCGATGATCGTCTCTGCCGTCGCGGTGTCGGCGGGACGGGTGAACTGTCCGAGCCGGGCCAGCGTTCGCGCCATGATCGACGGGCATAGCTCGTCGGCCGCGCGCAGCAGCGCGTGGTACGCGTGAAGGTCGGCTTTGAGACCGGCGGCACCTTCGCGCAGTTCGGCCTCGCCGGTCTTGATGAGTGCCTGCCAGCGGTCCCCGTCGTTCGGGGTCTCCTGAGGATCTGATGCGTGCTCCGTTGGCATGACGTATGCCACGAGCTGCCGTCGCCCGGTCCTCGGGCTGGCGTGTACGGCGACGAGCGCCTCGCCCACGCCCGGTTGCCGGCGCAATGCGGCGGTGATCTCGCCCAGCTCGATGCGATAGCCGTTGATCTTCACCTGGAAGTCCTCCCGGCCAAGGAATTCGATGTCCCCGCCGGGGAGATAGCGGCCCAGGTCGCCGGTGCGGTACAGCCGTTCAAGCGTTTCCGGGTGGATGAAGAAACGCTCCGCGGTACGTTGCGGATCCGCCCAGTATCCATTCGCAACACCAACACCGCCGATGTAGATCTCACCCGTGGTCCACACTGGACACGGGTTGAGTTGAGCGTCGAACACGTTCATCGTCTGGTTTGCGAGTGCCTTGCCGTACGGGATCCGGATCCAGTCCGGCGGCACCTCGCCGATGGGGTACCAAATGGACCAGATGGATGCTTCGGTCGCCCCGCCCATGCTGATGATCCGAGCCTTCGGGTACCGGGCGCGGATGGCGTCCGGCAGCGACACAGGGATCCAGTCGCCACTCAGCCACACCAGCCGGAGCACCGATCCGATGCTGTCGTGGGCCGAACCGTGCGCATCCAACCACACCTGCATGAGCGCCGGCACCGAGTTCCATATCGTCACGCCGTGGCGGTCAACCAGCTCCGTCCAATGTGTAGGATCGTGCTGCCGGCTGGCCGTCGGGATGACGACGGCGGCGCCGGCCGCCAGCGAGCCGAAGATGTCATACACCGACAGGTCGAAGCTCAGCGCCGACAGCGCCAGGACCCGGTCGGCCGGTCCGACCTGGAACCTGCGGTTGAGGTCCTGGATTGTGTTCGCCGCGCCACGAT
>JBLNGJ010000412.1:0-3403 GCA_050264675.1 Micromonosporaceae bacterium | reverse complement strand
GGAACCTCACGGGGCTCGACAACCTCGGATTTCAACGCAGCTACGAGGTGGGGTTCAGCCTGCCGATCAGACACAGCTCGACGAGGCAACCTTGATTCTGAGCGTGAGCAGTTCACCGTGCAACCTGCGGTAGCCCCAGCTGGTGTTCTCCCTCGCCAAGCGCAGCACCAGGGCCCGGACCGACCGCAGCGTGCGGGGTCGACCTCGCCGCCGTGGCCTGCACAGCGCGGCGTGGCGGCGGGCGACCAGGTCGCGGTGCCACCTGAGGCCGGAGAGCATGTCCAGGTGGATTCCGTCAGCAGACGCAACCCAACGGCCCCGCCGGAGCCGACTCAGCCGGCGCCCGAGAGCTGGGCCTCCGGCTCGGCTGACGACAATCTCCGGACGTAGGGCAGGGCGAGCACCCCTAGGGCCGGGACGGCCATTAACAGGGCCGCCGTCAGCAGAGTCGCCGTTACTCCCAGGACCGACGCGATCGGCACGGCCAGGGCCATCCCGGCCGGATTGAGCGCGATCGAGGCCACGAAGTCGTAGGCGCCGACCTTGGAGATCGACTCCTCGGCGAACCGTTTCTGGATGGTGGTGAGCCACAACGTGCCCATCAGTCCGAGGACCGTGTTCATCACCACCGCGGCGGCGGCGATGACCAGGACGGGCAGCCGCAGCGCGATGCAGACCAGCGGCAGCGCCCCGAGCGCCAGACACACGTTGGCCACCACGAGTGGCCTTCGGGCCTGCACCCGCAGCGAGAGCACGGCACCCAGCAGCGCCCCGACGGCCGCGCCCTGGGTGATGAGCCCCCACGAGAGTTCGCCGCCGAGCGAGGTGATGACCGCGGCCGCCCCGACCGTGAAGAAGAAGCACCGGCCGAAGTTCCAGAGTCCGTGCACGACCAGGTTGCTCACGAACCAGCGCTGGCCGCGCACGGTCGACCAGCCGGCAGCGACGTCGGCGAGGAACCCGGCCCGCCGCGCCCGTACCGGTTCGGCCACCCGCAGCCGGGCGAGCGTGATCACGCTGACCGCGAACGTCAGGCCGTCCAGCACGATCGCCCAGCCGACCCCGATACTCAGCGCGAGGCCGGTCGCGACAGCCGGACCAGCCAGCAGCGCCGTGCGCGTGCCTACGCTGATGACCGCGTTGGCTCGCTGGAGCAGGTGTGGGTCGACCGTGGCCGGCACGAGCCCGAAGGAGGCCGGCCGGTAGAACGCCGATGCTGACCCACTGATCAGCGCGACGACCAGCAGCGACGGGATGTCGACCACGCCCAACACCAACTGGACTCCGATGAATGTGTGCGCGACACAGCGGATGGCGTCGGCCACCAGCATGACGTGCCGGCGGGCGAGCCGGTCGGCCCAGACGCCACCCACCATCACCAGCAGCATCTCGGAGCCTAGGGCCACCGCCAACACGAGCCCCAACGCCGCGGCGGAGCCGGTGTCGGCCACGATGGCGAAGGTCAGCGCGATCCCGAACGCGGAGGACCCGAGGTCCGAGATCGTCCTTCCTATCCACAGTAGACGGAAGCGGCGGTCGGCGAATGGTCCTGAGGCGAACATGGCTGTCAATGTAGTCATCACCCAGCGTGTTCGAGAAGTGCCCGGCCACCATCGTTGAGCTCATAGAGCACGTGCGGCCCCGACCGGCGGCGACTGACGACCCCGGCCGCGGTCAGCGCGGTCAGGTGCTCGGACACCGTACTCGACGCGAGGCCGACCGCGGCCGCCAACGCGGTCGTGGTCCGGGGCACGACCAGCGCCCGCAACACGGTGGCCCGGCCCCGGCCGACCAGGATCGTCAGGCCGTCCTCGCCCCGCGGGGTGAGCCGGTCGCGGGTCGCCCGCCGGGCCCCAAGCGCGGCCGCCCCCCGGGCCTGGTAGGAGACGGCGGTCTGGCCCTCACCACGGGCGAGGATCCGGGTCCCCCGGGCGAATAGCACCGGCACCAGCAGAAGCTGCTCACCGGTGACGTCGAGCTCGACGTCGAACTGGTACGGCAAGGCCAGTACCGGTGGGGACCAGACGACCCGACCGCCCATCGTGTCGAGCATGGCCTGCGGACCCCGGGTGGCCAGGACCCGGCCGAGCAGCACGATCTCCTCCTCCAGTACCGGGCGCATCAGCGGCCAGTGCGGGGCGAGGCAGGCGTGCCAGTAGGCCTCGAGCAGGTCGGCGAAGCGGTCCACCCCGCTGGGATCGGCGGCCGCGGCCGGGGTCTGCCGCAGCGCACACAGCTCGTCCTCCACCGCGGGCCAGGGCGTGCTCGGGATCGGGGTGAGGAACGCCGGCAATGGCTGCCCGCGCCTCGCCCGCAGCCACTCCAGCAGGTCATCGCGGACCTCGCGCGGCAGCGCCCGGCGGGCGGTCCGGGCCCAGTCGGTGTACGGATCAGGTACCTCGCCCCGGAAGCGGGCCAGCAAGGTGAGGCTGGAGATCGATTCCCACAGCGGACTCGTCGCCACCCGCAGCCGCAGCAGGGACTGTTCGTCGACCGCCAGCCGGATCATCGTGGTCCCGATGCGGTCGGTAGCTCGACGAGGCCCCGTTCAGCCAGCCAGCCGATGAACTCGACGGCGTCCTGCGTCGCCTCAGCGATGTCAATGCCGTACTCCGCAACCGCCAGCGCGGCGATGTCGGCGATGCTGCGCTGGCCGTCGATTGCGGTGAAGATGAGCATCGCCACGTCCTCAAGCTCGAACGCGTCCGGGCCGGTCTTCACGAGCAGCCGGCCCCGTATCCGCCGGACCTGGACGCCCAAGCGGCGCCGGAGCACCAGCTCGGGGGTGATCGGCGACCCAATCACGTCAGATCTCGACCTTCATGGAGATGTCCTGGCAGAGGGTGAGAATGTCGTGGACCCAGTCGGCCGGGGCGTCCGGGTCGAAGGTCTGCATGGTCTCCAACCGCCAGTACGCCTCGAACGACAACACCGCGGGCCGGGCGGCCCGGAACCGTTGGGGGCGCCACTTCTCCCACAGCGAGCCGTACTCGCCCCGCTCCTCGAGCAGCGCGTCGACCGCGTGCCCGAACGCCTTGCGAGCCGAGAGCACCGCGCTGTGGAGGTCGCCGCCGTCGAGCTGGCCCAGCGCGTCCTCGACCGCGTTATCGGCCGCCGCCAGAGATCGGGACAGACACAGCGCGCGGAAGGCGGACTCGTCCAGGGTCGCGCGCCAGGACTCTATTCGAGGCTGCCCGGCCAGCGGAACGCAGGTCGGGAGGCGCCCGAGGAATACCTCCTCCCGGGGCGCCAGCACCCCGGGTTTGACGTCGTGTTCGAACTGGGTCCACGACACCTTCTGCAGCATCTGGTCGACCTGGCACTCGAGCCAGTAGGTCACCTCCCAGAACCGGCCGTGGCTGTCGAACGCGGTCGCCCACACCTCCGGCGGGTCGAGCGGAAC